>NZ_SPHM01000059.1:0-16954 GCF_005844125.1 Pseudoflavonifractor sp. BSD2780061688st1 E11 | reverse complement strand
ATCAGGTGAGGAGTTATTTGTTTTTAAAAGCAAAAAATGCCGTATTTATGCGGCTTGTGGCGTTTCGCAAACGCCTATAATTGGTAAGAGAAAGAGGAGGCTTTTCTAAATAAAAATTGAAATATTTCCAAAAATCGTTTAAACTATATAGTTGTAATTTATTGATGGAAACATGAGGGAGGAACAGACTTGAATCTGGTAATCATAGATGGCCAGGGCGGCGGACTTGGCCGTCAGCTGGTAAGCGCAGTCAAAGACCGGTATCCGGACATTGAGATCATTGCAATAGGGGCAAACAGTGCAGCGACCAATGCCATGCTTCGTGCCGGGGCAACGCAGGCGGCCACGGGAGAGAATTCTGTGATCGTTGCATGCCGCAGGGCAGATGTGATCATAGGGCCGGTGGGAATTGTGATTGCAGATTCCATGCTTGGGGAGATCACCCCGGCTATGGCGCAGGCTGTCGGACAAAGCCGTGCAAAACGGATACTGATTCCGGTGAATCTGTGCGACAATATCATTGTCGGCGTTACAGACCTCTCTATGACGAAAAATGTACAGAATGCAGTTGAGATTCTGGGCACACTGATAGACTAACTAATCCGGCAGGAAGCCGGAATGATCGGCAGAAGCGGATCAGTGCCATATGACAGAGAAACGGCATTACTGGCAATCGACTGATAGAGCAAAAATTTTGCAGTAAAAATTACGAATTAAAATACAGAATAGAAATTTTGATACCAGGAAGGTATCTGCTTTCAGAAGAAGGCGGATACCTTCTTTTTTGTCGAAAAGGAGGAAATAATAGATGACTTTGGAAGAGTTTTTCTGTGAAGTGCCAAAAGCGGCCGTGGCATTTTCCGGCGGCACAGACTCGGCATTTCTTTTATGGGCGGCAAAGCAGTATGGCTGTGACGTACATGCTTATTATATGAAAACGGCTTTTCAACCGGATTTTGAGATGGAAGACGCGCGCAGAGTTGTAGAAGCGCTGGACATTCCGATGACCGTTCTGGAAAAGGACATTTTATCCGTTCGGGAAGCGGCCGCAAATGGACCAAAGCGGTGCTACTACTGCAAAAGAGCGCTGTTTACACAGTTATGGGCGGCAGCGCGAAAAGACGGATACTTCTGCCTTCTGGATGGCACCAATGCGTCAGACGATGCGGATGATCGTCCGGGTATGCAGGCGATTCGGGAACTTGAGGTACGTTCACCTCTTCGGGAATGTGGAATTCAAAAAAGCGAAGTCCGGCGTCTGTCCGAAGAAGCAGGGCTCTTTACAAGCCGAAAACCGGCTTACGCCTGTCTGGCAACAAGGATTCCGACAGGAACACCTATTACACCGGAACTGCTGAAGATGGCAGAGACGGCAGAGACGGCACTGGCAAATCTTGGATTTCAGGATTTCCGCGTCCGACTGATGGAGGATGGCGGCGCCCGGCTTCAGATTACAGAAGAACAGATGCCCCTGCTGTTTTCCAAAAGGGAAGAAATCCTGACAATACTTCGTCCGTTCTTTTCATCCATCCTGCTGGATCTGGAAGCGCGGGCCAAATCAGTATAACATCATCGGGAAGGAGAGCATTATGGATAATAAATATGATATTTTACAGTTGCTTCGGAGTGTGGCAGACGGCACAACTGAACCGGAGCAGGCATTATTACAGTTAAAAGAAGCACCATTTGAAGATCTGGACTATGCCAAAATCGATCTGCACCGCAGTGTCCGGCAGGGCGCGGCAGAAGTCATTTACGGGGCAGGCAAAACACCGGAGCAGATCGCAGGGATCGTTCAGGCTATGGGAAACCGGGGATGCCGGAACATCCTGATTACCCGAGTCAGCCAGGAAACCGTAAATCAGCTTCCGGATTCGATTCCCCTTGACTACCATGCGGATGCAAGGCTTGCCATTGCCTATCCGGCGGAACATAAAAAGAGGGGGCGTATTGTTGTCGCAACCGGAGGAACCAGCGATATCCCGGTGGCAGAAGAAGCGGCTCTGACCGCGGAAGTCCTGGGAAATCATGTTGTCCGCCTGTATGACGTTGGGGTGGCAGGCCTTCACAGGCTGTTATCCCATCTGGACGACCTGATGAGTGCCAGATGTATTGTTGCCGTGGCGGGAATGGAAGGTGCTCTGGCGTCTGTCATCGGTGGATTGGTGGACTGTCCGGTGATTGCGGTGCCGACCAGCGTCGGATACGGCGCAAGCTTTGGGGGATTGTCTGCGCTGCTGTCCATGCTGAATTCCTGCGCCTCCGGGTGCAGTGTCGTCAACATTGATAATGGATTCGGAGCAGGATATCTTGCCAGCAGAATCAATCAGATGGAAGGATTGGAGGAAGAGTAATGAGAACACTTTATATCGAATGTAATATGGGAGCGGCCGGAGATATGCTGATGGCTGCATTATACGAACTTCTGGAGGAGAAAGAGAAAGAAGTATTTCTGCACACAATGAATCATCTGGGGCTGCCGGATGTCCGGGTGGAAGCTGAAAATGGATCCACCTGTGGCATCAGCGGAACCCACATGAAAGTAACGGTGCACGGAGAAGAAGAAGCTGTCGACGTTCATGATCATCAGGGGCACGAACATCATCATGACCATGACCACCATCACGGACACGACCATCACGACCATGACCACCATCACGGACACGACCATCACGACCATGATCATTCTCATGATCATCATCATGGACATTCTCATCATCACGCGGCACCGGGATATATTGCGGAGCTGATTGAACATCTGGAACTTCCGGCAGAGGTTAAAAATCACGCAAAATCCGTTTATTCTGCTATTGCGGACGCGGAATCCAAAGCACATGGCTGTCCGGTGGAGGAAATCCATTTTCATGAAGTGGGTGCCCTGGATGCAGTGGCGGATGTGACAGGTGTCTGCTACGCCATGTTCCTGCTTCATCTGGACAAGGTGATTGTATCGCCTGTACATGTAGGAAAGGGAACGGTGCGTTGTGCCCACGGCATTATGCCGGTTCCGGCTCCTGCTACGGCGAATCTGCTTGCAGGTGTTCCGGTCTATGCCGGAACGGTTCAGGGTGAGCTTTGTACCCCGACCGGAGCAGCGCTTCTGACACATTTTGCGGATCAATTTGCGGAAATGCCGATGATGAAAATCGCGAAAACGGGAATCGGAATCGGCACCAAACAGTTTGAACAGGCAAACTGCGTCCGTGCCTTTCTGGGAGAAACAGAGGAAGAGGGCGGCTCCATGATTACGGAACTGGTATGCAATATTGACGATATGACGCCGGAAACCCTTGCCTTTGCCTGCACAAGACTTCTGGAGCTTGGTGCACTGGATGTCTATACGGTTGCGGGAACCATGAAAAAAGGAAGATCAGGACATGTTCTGACAGTTCTCTGTGATCCGGAAAAGGAAGAAGAGATGGCACGGCATATCCTGGCGCAGACAACTACAAACGGGCTTCGGATCCGCAGATGCCGGAAGTACTTTCTGAAGCCGGAAATCAGCGAAGTGGAGACCAAATGGGGGACGGTGAGAGTCAAGAAAGCCAGTGGATATGGAGTGACTCATATGAAACCGGAATTTGACGATGTATCCACGCTTGCAAGAGTACATCAGATTTCCTGCGAACAGATACGGGAAGAAGTGTTTGCCTCCATGCAAAATGAACATGGAAAGGATGCAGAAGAATGAGGAGCAATGTAAAACAAAAACCGGCTGCCTTCCTTGCCTGTTTGCTAGTGCTTTCCCTGATGGCAGGATGCGGTGGGTCCTCCTCTGAATCCCGGTCGAATACCTCAGAGAATCGTTCTTCCGTTATGATTGCCATGGATCCCAACTCGGAGCCGGAAGCCGGATTTGATCCTGCTTTTGGCTGGGGAGCGGGAGAGCATGTGCATGAACCGTTGATCCAGAGCACGCTGACGGTCACAAATACGAATCTGACCATCGATTATGATCTGGCTACAGATTATTCTGTCAGTGAGGACGGACTGCTCTGGACTGTTCATATCCGGGATGATGTAAAGTTTACCGATGGAGAACCGCTGACAGCCAGAGATGTGGCATTTACTTATAATACAGTGAAAGAATCCAGTTCTGTCAACGATTTTACCATGCTGGATCATGCAGAGGCTCTGGATGATACAACAGTTGTTTTCCATATGACACGGCCGTTTTCCATCTGGCCTTACACTATGGCTGTTGTGGGAATCGTTCCGGAACATGCATATGACAGCGCTTCCTATGGTTCTAATCCGATCGGTTCCGGCAGATATATCTTGAAACAGTGGGATAAGGGACAGCAGGTCATTCTGGATGCTAATCCGGACTATTATGGCGAACAGCCAAATATGCAGAGGGTAACGATTGTATTTATGGAAGAGGACGCGGCATTTCTGGCTGCTCAGGCCGGAGAAGTAGACCTTGCCTATACTTCTGCGACTTACTCCGATCAGACTGTGGAAGGCTATTCCCTTGCCGCATATGAAAGCGTGGATAACAGAGGATTCAATCTTCCGGCTGTCCCGGAGCAGACGACAGAATCCGGAGAGACGATCGGAAATGATTTTACTGCAGATGTGCAGGTACGCCGTGCTATCAATATTGGTGTGGACCGTCAGGAAATGATCGATCATGTCCTGAACGGTTACGGATCCCCGGCTTATAGTGTCTGTGACCAAATGCCGTGGTATAATTCCGCATCGGAAGTCACTTATGATCCGGAGAAAGCCAAATCACTTCTGGACGAAGCAGGATGGAAGACAGGAGAGGACGGAATCCGGGAAAAAGACGGTGTCAAGGCAGAATTAAATCTGCTCTATGCAACCGGAGATTCAGTGCGCCAGGCGCTGGCGGCTGATTTTGCCGAACAGCTGAAGGAACTTGGAATTTCCTGTACGCTGGAAGGTGTCGGCTGGGATACAGCTTATGACCGGGCACAGTCCGATCCGTTGATCTGGGGATGGGGCGCGCATACGCCGATGGAGCTTTATAATATTTACCATACAATTGGAGACACCGGACTGGCGCAGTATTCTCCGTATTCCAACTCCACTGTGGATGTCTATATGGATCAGGCACTTGCCTCCAGTGATCTGGAAGTATCTTATGATCTCTGGCAGAAAGCCCAGTGGGACGGCACTACCGGTGTAACACAGGATGGAGATATTCCGTGGGTATGGCTGGTCAATATTGATCATCTCTACTGGGTAGTGGACGGACTTCAGGTTGCAGAACAGAAAATCCACCCTCATGGACATGGTTGGTCCATTGTGAATAATGTCGATCAGTGGAGCTGGAGTTAGATGATCAAAACGAGATCGAAAGGAAAGGACGGATAGCATTGAAACATCGACTGAAATTTGCCGGAAAAAAACTGATCCGGATGCTGCTTCTCCTTCTGGGAGTGAGCCTTCTGACCTTTCTCCTGATGTGGTCTTCGCCGCTGGATCCGCTGCAGACCAATGTCGGTCAGACTGCGCTTGGATCCATGACACAGGAACAGATTGCAGAACTGGAAGCGTACTGGGGCGTGGATATGCTTCCGGCACAGCGGTATCTCGGATGGCTGAGCGGCGTACTTCACGGAGATTTCGGCACCTCACTTCTTTACCGTCAGCCGGTTCTGACGGTGATAGGAGAGCGTCTTGCCAATTCAGTGGGGCTGATGGCGGCCGCCTGGATCTTTTCGGGGGTCCTTGGACTGGTTCTTGGCATGCTTGCAGGGGCTTACCGGAATCGATGGCCGGACCGGGCGATCCGGGGATACTGCCTTTTGATTTCCAGTACGCCGGCTTTCTGGCTTGCCATTTTACTTCTGATGATCTTTGCGGTGGAACTGGGATGGCTGCCCGTAGGTCTCGCCGTTCCGATGGGACTTCAGGCGGATTCGGTCACGTTCATTGACCGGCTTCGTCACGGGATTCTCCCGGTTCTTACGCTAAGCATGACCGGAGTAGCGAACATTGCCCTGCACACGAGAGAAAAACTGATCGAAGTCCTGTCATCGGACTATATACTTTTCGCAAAAGCAAGAGGGGAATCGCAGACATCCATTTTTTTGCGGCACGGATTGCGTAATGTCTCGCTTCCTGCCATGACCCTGCAGTTTGCATCCATCAGTGAAATCATCGGAGGGTCGGTTCTGGTGGAACAGGTCTTTTCCTATCCGGGGCTTGGACAGGCGGCGGTTACCGCAGGTCTGGGAAGTGACCTTCCGCTGCTTCTTGGCATTACCGTTATTACGGCGGCGATTGTCTTTGCCGGAAATCTGGCAGCGGATCTTCTCTACGGTGTCATCGATCCAAAAATCCGAAGGAGGGCCGCAAAGTTATGAAACCACAGAATCAAAGAAGAAATACGATCCTGTTTCTGATTGTGACGGCCGGAGTGCTCATTCTGATCACCGCAGCGGGAATGCTTCTGAAGGATCAGGCTGTCCAGACAAATTTTGCAAGAAAGAATCTGGCGCCTTCCATAGAATTCTTATTTGGCACCGACTGGATGGGGAGAGATATGTTTGCCCGGACCTTGGCGGGACTGTCGCTTAGTATCCGGATCGGACTGCTCACAGCCGCGGTAAGCGCCCTGATTGCCCTGATTCTTGGAACGACCTGCGCAGTTCTGGGAAGAGCAGCAGATGCAGTGATTTCCTGGTGGATTGATCTGATGATGGGTATCCCGCACATCCTTCTGGTGATGCTTATTTCCATCGCCTGCGGACGGGGATTTACCGGAGTGGTTGCCGGTGTCGCCCTGAGCCACTGGACTTCTCTTGCGCGGGTTATCCGCGGGGAAGTGCTGCAGCTTCGGGAAGCGCCATATATTCTGACGGCCTCAAAATTGGGCGTATCAAAGATGCAGATCGTAAAAAACCATATGATTCCCCACCTTCTTCCGCAGTTTGTAACCGGGCTGATTCTGTTGTTCCCGCATGCGATTCTGCATGAATCCAGTATTACCTTTCTGGGATTTGGTCTCTCTTCGGAGCAGCCTGCCATCGGAGTAATCCTTTCAGAAAGCATGCGTTACCTGACAACCGGAAGATGGTGGCTGGCATTGTTTCCGGGGCTGTCGCTGGTCTGTGTCGTGATGCTGTTTGCCCTGCTTGGAGAACGGGTGGAGAAGCTGCTGAATCCGGCCAGCGCACATGAGTAAGGAGGAATATTTTGGAACCGATTTTAGAAATTTCCCATTTGTCTATTACGTTTACACAATACGAACGCGGCATTCATAAGCGCGAGCTCCCTGTAATTAAAGATCTGTCACTGCAGATCGAGCCGGGGCAGATTGTCGCCGCAGTGGGAGCAAGCGGATCCGGGAAAAGTCTGCTGGCTCACAGTATTCTGGGCATCCTGCCTTATAACAGCCGGATGAGCGGAACACTGAAATATGACGGCCGTCCCCTGACACAAAAACGGGCAGAAGCCCTCAGGGGGCGGGAGATCATGCTGATCCCGCAGGGCGTCACGTATCTGGATCCACTGATGAAGATCGGGCCGCAGATCAGAAAAGGAAAACGAGATGCGGGAATCCGGGAACGGTGCCGGGCTGCGTTGAAGCGGTATGGACTGAAGGAAGAGATCGAGGAGCAGTATCCGTTTGAACTTTCCGGCGGTATGGCACGCCGGGTACTGATTGCATCTGCGGTGACCGAATCTCCCAGACTGATCATTGCCGACGAGCCCACACCGGGACTGGATAAAAAGGCGGCCGGAAGGATTCTCGGGCATTTTCGGGAACTGGCTGAGGAAGGAGCCGGTATTCTGTTTATCACGCATGATCTGGAACTTGCCCTGACTGTTGCGGACAGGGTTGCAGTATTTTATGCCGGGGAGACTATAGAAGAAGCGGATGCTTCAGATTTTAAGGATGTAGAAAAACTCCGGCATCCGTTTACAAAATCCTTATGGCATGCCATGCCGGAACATGGATTTCATCCGATTCCAGGATCGCAGCCTTATCCGGGAACAATGGCGAAAGGATGCCCGTTTGCGCGGCAGTGCAGAAAGTGCACAATACTTTGCCGGGAGGCAGATCAGATTTCACTGAAACCATACCGGGGCGGACTGGTACGATGTCTGTATCCGGGGAAGGAGGAGGCAAAATGATACTGCAGGCAGAACACCTTACATTTTCCTATCGAAGAAGAAAACAGGAGTGCATTTTGCAGGATTACAGCCTGTCAATTACTTCCGGAGAGCGCGTAGGCCTGAGAGCACCAAGCGGCCGTGGAAAGACGACATTATGCAGGCTTCTGGCAGGATATGAAAAGCCGCAGCAGGGGAAGGTCCTTCTGAATGGAAAGGCACTTTCCTCTTTTCGCGGCGTCTGTCCGGTTCAGATGGTATGGCAGCATCCGGAAACGGTAGTGGATCCATTGTTACAGCTTGGTGTCACCTTGAACGAAGCAGGAAAGCCGGAGGAACGGCTTTTGAAGGAACTTCATATTGAAGAAGGGTGGCTGAAACGGTATCCGTCGGAATTATCCGGCGGGGAACTGCAGCGGTTCTGCCTTGCCCGGACTCTGCATCCGGATACCCGCTTTCTCCTCTGCGATGAGATTACGGCCATGCTGGATCTTGTCACCCAGGCTCAGATCTGGAATTTCCTGCTGGAAGAGGGGAAACGAAGAGATCTGGGAATGCTGATCATAAGTCACGATGATGCCCTGCTTCAAAAAGTCTGTACGAGAATAGAAACGCTGCCGCAGGTTTCTATGCATTGACATTTTTCTAAAAAACAGGTATGGTAGATTCAGAAAGGAGAAATACCATGTTCGCATTTAATCATTTTAATTTTAACGTTCTCGATCTGGAAAAGAGCCTGAAATTCTATGAAGAGGCTCTGGGTTTGAAAGAGGTAAGGAGAAAGGAAGCCGAAGACGGAAGCTTTATCCTTGTTTACCTCGGAGACGGCAAGAGTTCCTTTACACTTGAGTTGACCTGGCTGAAAGACAGAACAGAAAAATACGATCTGGGAGAGGAAGAATTCCATCTTGCCTTCACAACAGATCATTACGAAGAAGCATACAAGAAACACAAAGAAATGGGAGTGATCCTGTTTGAAAATCCGGAGATGGGTATCTATTTTATCGGAGATCCAGACGGATACTGGATCGAGATTGTTCCGGCGTAAAGTTATTATCCCTTTAGAGTGAACATCCGGAAATCTCTTTTGCAGATGATCTCCGGATGTTCACTTTTCAGTATGATGCAATGTCATACCCTTTAGTATTCTCTGCTCAACAGAAAATCTGCCAAATGAACAATTTTTACCCCGTTAATATTTCCTGTGGCGAGTTCGTCCAGTGTTACCACATATTTAGGATAATGGTCTTTGATTTCAAGTAGGTTAGAAACCTCCCGGTCAGATTCTTCAGGCAGTCTGCGGCATACTTGCACATAAATACGTTCATCTCTTTGGACTGCAACAAAATCAATTTCTTTTGTTCCATTTTTTCCAATATATACATGATATCCTCTTCGGCGTAATTCAAAGTACACAATGTTTTCCAGCATGGTCGCAATTGATTTGGGATTAAATCCCATGATACAATATTTTAGAGAAGGATCGGCCAAATAGAATTTTTCTTGTGTTTTCAATACAGATTTTCCTTGCAAGTCATATCGCTGACATCGGTAAATGACAAACGCTTTCTCAAGCCAGCTCAGATAGTTATAAACGGCTTCAACAGACAGGGAGCGTCCCTCGCTTTTCAGAAACTTTGCAATGGCATTCGCCGAAAAAGTCTTGCCGACAATGTGCATGCAAAAGCAGGAAATTACAATCACGCACTTTCAAAGACAAGTTCGCCTCTGATTGCTACTTTTGATGCGGACATGATCCCTAGAAAAGAATTTCTTATGGAGACGGTTCCTTATTTTCTGCAGAACAAAGAAAAAGTTGGGCTGATCCAGACGCCGCAGAGCTTTTATAATCAGGATTTATTTCAGTTTAACCTGTATTCAGAAAGAGACATTCCAAACGAGCAGGATTTTTTCTCGAGAGAGATCAATATTTTAAGAAACTCTTCCAATTCCGCTGCTTATACCGGCAGCAATACGGTAATCTCAAGAAAAGCGCTGGAAGAAATCGGTGGATTTCCATATGGAACAATTACAGAAGATTTTGAGACAAGCATACGACTGCAAAAGGCGGGATACATTACATATGCGACGTCAAAAGTACTGGCATCCGGACTTTCTACCACAACGGTAAAAAGTATGATTCGGCAGAGAATCCGCTGGGCAAGGGGCGTCATACAGAGTATACGAAATACCAATGCTGTGTTTACAAGGAAATTATCCCTTGCCGGAAATCTTTCCTATCTCAATGCGTATTTTTACTGGTGGTCATTCTTCAACAGAATGATCTTTATTTTGGCTCCGATCCTGTTTGCATTATTTGATTTCCAGCTGGCGAGATGCGGCTTCTGGGAATTGATGATTTTCTGGCTTCCATCTCATTTATGCTCTAGCATGTCCATGCGCTATCTGAGTACCAATATCAGAAACATGCGGTGGAGTCAGATCATAGACACGATTCTTGCACCTTATCTTATATTTCCGGTGCTTTTGGAGTCTATTGGAGTTCAGCAGAAGACATTTAAGGTAACAGAGAAGAAAAAGACAAGTAATAAAACAACCTCTTTCTGGTATATCCTTCCACATGGAGCGTTGATCGTATTGAGCATCGCAGCGATTATCCGCTATGTGAAAGGGAAGTACGGAATGGCACTTTTATTCAGCAGTGTTATCTTGTTTTGGCTTTTATACAATCTGATCGCACTGACCTACGCCGTATTTTTTATGCTTGGCAGAGATTCCAAACGCAAATTTGAAAGAATCATGGCTAAAGAAAACGTGAAAATTTGTATTCACGGGGAATGGCAGGAAGGAGAAACCTTTGATGTCTCAGAAAATGGAATTGCTTTTTTACTGGACAAATACATTCCCATGGAAAAAGGAGAGAAATTTTTTATCGTTGTTCACGCCAATGATTATCATGCTGATCTAAAAGCAGAATTCGTGTATGTAAAACAGACAGCAGAAGCGTTTTATTATGCGGCAACAGTAACTCCAAAAGGGGAAACATCGTTCCAAAACTGGATGCAGATCATTCATGACAGAGAACATTCCCTTCCAAAAGAGATGGATCCTTGGATGACCGTGTACGATGATGTCTGCAGAAATATTCGTATGCGTATCCGTTCAGGAAGAAAGGGGGAGCAATAAAATGGAACTGATCAAAGGGGTTTTGTTCCTGGCATCTATGTGGGGCTGGCTGTTTATTGTTTACAGGAAAGGCAAAATTTCCATCCTGTTTGTTCCTGTAGTGACAGCAGTGGGAATCAGTCTGTTTTTGTATGCAGGCGCCTTGACTGGCATGCTGAATCCATCGTCCTGGCTTGTGGTTGGTGCAGGACTTTTGGGATTTGGTTTTTTTATAAAAAATGTGGCAGAAAAGAACGTATCATTTCCTGCTCCAACCTTATTTTCTGTCTGCTTTGGCAGCGGTATCCTGATATTTACAGTGTTGACTTTGGGATTCCGGTTTGAACATTATGACAATTTCTCCCACTGGGCAATGATCGTAAAATCCATGCTGATTACGGATCAACTGCCAGATGCAGGGAACCAACTTGTTACGTTTAAAAATTATCCGCCGGGATGTGCGGTGTTTATCTACTACGTCTGCAAATTCCTTGGAAATGCTCAGGGTGTGATGCTGCTTGCGCAGAACAGTATTCTGTTTTCCTGTTTTCTGGCGGTGTTTGGTATTATAAAAGAGAAGCAACGATTTCTTTTGTATTCATTTCTTGGTATGGGATGTTCTCTTTTGTCTTATCTGAATCTTACCATACGCATCAACAACCTCCTTGTTGATTTCCTGCTGCCGCTTCTTGCAATGGCAGCGATTGCTTTTGTGTATCAAAGCCGGGATTCTCTCTGGAAGACGTCGTTGTGCACGGCTCTGATTCTTGGCTTTACATGCATTGTCAAAAATACAGGAATTGTATTTGCGGGATTTGTTCTTGCCTACTATATATGGAACATCGGAAAGAAAAAGGGAATTGCAGCATGGATAAAAGCGGTGACCATATGCATGACTGTTTGTTTATCGCTGATCCCGTATGCGTTCTGGAATCTCTATGTCCGCTGTCGGTTTTCCGGCATTGAACAGAAATTCCAGCTGGCTTTTGGAAAACAAGAAAGCTTAGCGGTATCCAAAGAGCAGTACGGACAGATTACAGAGGAATTTGTAAAAGCTGCGTTTTCTATATCTAACAGAGCTATTTTGGCATTTTTTCTATGTAATATTGCCGCTGTCCTGGCTGTACTGTTCGTCCGGATTTTTCTGAAAAAGCAGTGGAAACTTGGAAGAGTACTGATTGTAGTTGATCTTATGACCATTGTTTATCATATAGGGATTCTTGGACTTTACCTTTTTTCTATGCCGGAGGAAGAAGCGGTTCGCCTGGCCGGATTTGACCGGTATGCGTGCAGCATCATGGTCCTGGCTGCGGGTCTGCTTTTTATGCAGGCGACCATTGACATGGAACATTCTTTTGCCGTGCGGATCGAGGGCAACGGAACCTATCGTGCGTTTTCTTCTCCTGCGGCAAAGCGGAGATATCAGTACATGGTGCTGGCGACCATGATGATCGGAGTCAATTTTCTGTATTCAGAAATCAATGGCCTTCTCTACATTCAGAGTAACTATTCTCAGTCTCTGGCCGGCAGAATGGAAACACTGGCGGGTGACCGGTGGCAGGAAGAAGAGGATCAACGGAAATATCTTGTGGCAGCTTCTGACCGCGAAGGTCAGGTTTCAAACGGTGAAGTTTTTTATGTGAGCAGATATTTTTTGAACGCGCCAAATGTGGAAGTGACAGAGCGGCTGGATGTGGGTAATATGGATGAAATAAAAAAAGAATACGATGTTCTTATCATTCTGGATGAAAGTGCGGTGCACAGTGGAACAGCTGATGTAGAAAATGCTGTATGGAACAGAAGTGGGGTGTACCCGCTGAAAGATAATTAAAAACAGGGACTTTGTATTGGAAAGACTGCCGACGGCAGTCTTTTCTGCGTAATACATTCCGTCGTCTAAAAGCATTACACTTGAGTCTATATAATGAATGATTGTGAATCATGAATAAGATATGATATACTAAGAACGAGAAGGAGACTTTACTATGATCTCAATATATTTGTGTGATGATCACGATGAACAATTACATTTATTTCAAAAGATTCTTGAACATTATATAGATAAAACAAAACTAGAAGCAAAAATTGTTTCTGTTAGAAATAATCCTGAAGATACCATTGCTGATTCGAAAACAGAAAAAGAAGATAAAGTGTTATTTTTTGTAGATATTCAGTTGGATGGATATGAGATGGATGGATTTGAATTGGTCAACAGGTTAAAAAGTATCAATGAAAATTTTTGCTATGTTTTTCTTACATCCAGATCAGATTTAGCATATCGAGTGTTTGAAGAAGAGATGGATATCATTGATTATGTCGTAAAGGATACGGCAGAATACCTATCGTCAGAATTAAGTGAAAAAACATGGCTTCGTTTGAACAGAATATTCAAGGTAATACAGGAAAAACAAAACAAGCAGAAACAGAAAATTATTTATCTGGATAGAAGTGGAAATAATCGAGTTCTCGAAAGCGAAATAGTTTGTATTGAAACAGATACTGCCCATCGAAAAATTATGGTTTATGCTAAAGACAGAGTAATTATCTCCCGTATGCCTCTGAAAGAATTGGAAGCTCAACTTAGCGAAGAATTTCTTACAGTGAATAAAGGTTGTATTATAGCAGTGCATCAAATGGAAACATTGGACAAAAAGAATAGAATGGTTTCTATGAAAAATGGGAAACAATATGAGATTTCCTTTCGAAAGATAAAAGAGGTAACGGAAGCATATTGGAAAATGAAAGAAGGCGAGTAGAATGAGCTTTTTTTATTGGTTTTGTAACGCTGTATGTGTTCTGTTGGGAACATGCGGCTTATTGATGCAACCATTAAAAATATGGCAATACCTGGTTTTAACTGTATATATGACCGGTGCAGGAATGTTGGGGGAATATTTTAGTTTTCATTCCAATTTTCTGATGATAACACTATTGTTAGTTTTTTTGATCTGTATGGTTCAAAAAAACAAAGCAGCAAATCTGGCATTGGCATGTGTAGGTTATATGTTGGGAATATTTTGTAATAATATCTTTCTGGTAATCGTTACGAAAGCTGCCAAAGTTACGCCAGATTTTATTGCAGAGAATTACTGGCTGTTATTCTCAATCAGTTATATTGTTTTGTTCGCTCTACTGATCGTTGCCTTAAGATACATCTTGTATAAAAAGCTTCCATTAGTAAAACTGTCAGAATTAAATAGCCCTGTATGGATTGCTCTTGCAGGGAACTGTCTCTTGTTTTTAGCTGTTTTTCTGATAACAATTACCTT
Organism: Pseudoflavonifractor sp. BSD2780061688st1 E11; assembly: GCF_005844125.1. NCBI lineage: Bacteria > Bacillati > Bacillota > Clostridia > Eubacteriales > Oscillospiraceae > Pseudoflavonifractor > Pseudoflavonifractor sp. BSD2780061688st1 E11. The sequence goes on along the minus strand of NZ_SPHM01000059.1, from coordinate 2,471 downwards.
GGGACAAAGTGTCGGGTATGATCCTGCTGCGTTAAAGTTAAATTGTATTATTTATGCCTGCTGCCTTTTTATCAGCAGCGGACTGATGATTCAGAATACAAAAAATATCTTGGAGGAAGAAAAACTTAGAGAAAAGGCTCGGAAGCAAAAAGATATGGAAAACTATATTAAGGGCCTGGAGTATATGCTGGATGACATGTCAAGGTTCCGTCACAATTACAAAAACCTTTTACTTACAATGTCAGGATATATAAAAGAAGATCGTATGGAGGAATTAAAGGATTTTTTTCAGAAAAAATTTCAGAATCCCTTGATAAAAGAAGAAGCGAAAACCCAAATATGGACTGCCTTACGACATATCTATCCGATAGAAATGAAGGGGTTCTTTTATGAAAAGGTTGTAGTTGCAATGGCGGAAGGGATTGAGGTTTCTATTGATGTTCCAAGAGAACTTCATGTAGAATATCATTCGATAGAAGACGTGATAGAAATTTTAGGGATTTTTCTTGATAACGCTATAGAAGCAGCAAAAGAATGTCCAACTAAAAGGGTTTGGATTTCTGTGCGGGATACGGAGGGAAGAATGATTTTCAGGATTGAAAACACCTGTTTGAAAGTGCCGGATCTGGTACAAATGGTTGAGAAGCATTATTCAACAAAAGGGGAACATCGCGGAAATGGACTTTATTGGGCGCAGGAACTCATAGAAAAACACTCTGATATGTATCACGAAATTCAAATAAAAAATGGAAATGTAATTCAAAAACTGGAACTAGAATATAGATAATCTTATCAAAAGATTTGTAAATTTGGTTGTGAAACAATCGATTTACAAATCTTTTTTAACGTTTGTGTAAGAAATCGTGACGATTATGCAAACTATATTGAATTTGTTGGATATATCTGTATAATTTAGAATTAACAGGAAGTAACTTAAAAAGTGAAAAGACAAATGATTAAAGAGGATTGAGTACCAAATAAATTGATAAATATTTTAGATCATGATAAAGCATATATCTAATTGAAATCTTTGTAAGAAAGGAGAGGATTCCAATGATGACACTGGTAAAATTAACAAGGATTCATTTTGTGCAAGGTTTTGTGTTTAATTAGCCAAAATTTATGAAAAGAGTGAGAACTATGCTTAAGAATATAACTAAGAAAAATATAAAGCTAATAGTGTTTTGCTTTTCTTTGCTAATGGTATTTATGTTCAATGGGTGTACTTCTAAAAAAAATGATACCATCAGTAAAGGTACAGAAGCAGTGATCGATACTATGCTTACATGTCCGAATGATGAATTATGTCCATCCAATTCTATAATTGGAATGGGAACCGAGGGATTGGGTGAAGAAAATCAAGATAATACTGCTTCAATGGAAAATGTTCTCAAAAACTGGGAAAAAAAAGTTGGAAGTTATTTCGCCCAAGGTAAACTGGAGTCTTTTCTGAACAATGGTCCTGGCTTAAGTTACCTTTTAGAATCTAATAATGATAATATCCAAATCAAAGTAACAGATAAGCAACTTATAGATAAAACTGATACAACAGAAACGGTGAAAGTTACAGCAGAAAAAGAGGGAAAAAAGTTTGAAGTAACATATATTTTTACTTTTGATTCAGATGGTCTTATAAAAAGAGTAACTGAATGAGCAATATAGAGCTTTTTAATAAAAGTATAATTAATAAAAAACTATTATTTTATATGGTTTATACCAGAGGAAAATATATTTTTCAGTGAAAAGGCCAAGTTCTTGAATTTTTGAATAACCCTTCTACCGGTTTAAGATACACATTAGGAATCCATAAAGGCACGAAGGGCGGAGTGGCGAAGTATGTTAAGGCTAATCAAATAAATCGTTCATTAGGAACATCAAGGTATTAGAATATATGAAGATATTAATTTTATTAGTTGTAATTCTGTTAAGCTGCAATGGATGCGCATCGAAAAAAGAACTTATTGATAATAACAAAACGAATTCGCCAGTATTATTAGAACTTTGTTCGGATAAAAAAATAATTCCTTCTTCAAGCTCACAAATAGAAGTAAAAATGATAAACAAAGGAGAACGGGACATCGTAACTGGCGAGGCCTATTCGATCGAAATCTTTCTTAATAAAAAATGGACGGAAGTTCCGGTTTCAATATCATATGAAGATATTGCCTACACGATCGAAGCAGGTGAAGAAAAAAATTTTATCTGTATGTTAGAGGGGATTTCAGAAAAAGGATTATATAGAATAAAAAAACCGTATTCTATTGATACAGAAAAAGCCTATTCGCTAACAGAATATGCCTATGCAGAATTTCAAATAAGTGCAAATAAGGAAGAAGGAGAATAATTTCTTCCCTTCCTCCAAAACCGTACATCAGACTGTCTAAAACTTCTTAACTCAAACTTCGCACATAGATTTTGCCTATGCACCTTGAAAATTCAATATCTGGCAGGTATTCGATTATCAAAGTTCA
>NZ_SPHM01000058.1:0-17393 GCF_005844125.1 Pseudoflavonifractor sp. BSD2780061688st1 E11 | reverse complement strand
AAACAACAGAAATTTTACCCAAGATGTAATGAATCTTTAAGAAAAAATTCAGGACTCTCTGACCTGTTTTGTTATAATATTAGAGAAGGGGGAAGTTGTAAATGACGGTGTAGAAGATGAAAAGAAGGAAAAAGATACGTACGATAAAGACAAAAAAATTCTGGCTGTCGATCATAGCCCTCGTTGTAATTATTGGTGCAATGTACGTGCTGATGCTTCCGCAGGGGGCTGCGCGGTTTGCAATTCTCAGATCGGGCCATCCGATTGCGGCATTGACGTTATCGATCACGACAGAAGGGTATCCTCATGAGCTGGAAGACGGGCAGATCGGTTATGTACTTGTGGATGCACCGTACGACAGGGAGCAGGGTGATGTAATGGATACCTGGATGGTGTACCGGCATGGGATGATTTATGTGGGAGAGTATGACACTAGATAAGATAAATTGAACATATAATAGATATATTAGAAAAAATTCCGAAAAATAAATTGGAAAAATTGAAAAAAAGTGTTGACAAATCTAAGAGGAACCCATATAATAGTCCATGTGCCAAGCGCACAAGACAAATGCCCAGATAGCTCAGTTGGTAGAGCAGAGGACTGAAAATCCTCGTGTCGCTGGTTCGATTCCGGCTTTGGGCATACGCGGGTGTAGTTCAATGGTAGAACACCAGCCTTCCAAGCTGGATACGTGGGTTCGATTCCCATCACCCGCTTTTTTTATTGCTCAAAAGCAAGGCCGCCGTATCATCAAGTAAAGATGATGCGGCGGCCTTTTCTTTGCCCGGAACATTGCTATTTCGTCAGTACCTCGGCGCCGTCTTCTGTAATAAGCACCATGTATTCGATCTGTGCAGAGAGTCCGTCGTCTTCCGTGTAGACAGTCCATCCGTTGTCTTCATCGATAAAGAAATCCGGACTTCCTTCGTTGATCATCGGCTCGATGGTAAACATCATGCCAGGAACGAGAAGCATCTCGCTTCCCTTTGGTGTGACATAGCTGACCCATGGCTCTTCGTGGAACTCCAGGCCGATGCCGTGGCCTCCGATGTCTTCCACAACGGAGTACCCGTTTGCTTTCGCATGGCTGTTGATAGCGTCTGCGATATCGCCGAGATGATTCCAGGGTTTTGCCTCTTTCAGTCCGAGCTCCACACATTCTTCAGTGACACGTACGAGACGTCTGGCACGCTCGCTGACTTCCCCGATGCAGAACATTCTGGAAGCATCGGAAAAATATCCGTCCAGAATGGTGGAAACGTCCACGTTGACAATATCGCCCTCCTGCAGGATGATGGATTCATCCGGAATTCCGTGGCAGATTTCATTGTTGATGGAAGTGCAGACACTCTTTGGGAATCCCTGGTAATCAAGCGGGGCAGGGATGCCGCCGTGCTCTGTTGTGAAGTCATAGACGAGCTTATCTATTTCGGCCGTGCTCATACCCGCATGAATGTGGGCGGCCACATGATCGAGGACAGCGGTGTTCAAGTCGGCGCTGATCCGGATTTTTTCGATCTGTTCCGGAGTCTTGATCATGGAGTGGTCCGGTACGATTTCGCCCTTTTCGGCATGAAGAGCGATTTTTTCATCCATCGCCATATGACACTTCTTATATTTTTTGCCGCTTCCGCACCAGCAAGGTTCATTTCGTTCCATATTCTCTATCTCCTTTGTCTTTCTGAATTTGTAAAATCTCTCAAAATCCGAGGGGGCATATGCCTCTCTTTTCCTATTATATCGCATTTCGCAGTTGTTAGCACCCTAAAAATAAGATATAATAAAAACATGTGGGAACTGTCGGGCCATGCTGTTTTACGAGGTCAGATGTATGGCGGAACAGTTATAATGTATGAAAAGAAAGGACGTGGGCATATGCTGAGAATCGGGATGCTGACAAGCGGCGGTGACTGCCAGGCACTCAATGCCGCAATGAGAGGTGTGGCAAAGGGGATTTTTGCCAAAGTAAAAGATGTGGAAATTTACGGATTCAGAGATGGCTATAAAGGATTGATTTATTCTACTTTTGATATGATGACCGAGAAGGATTTCTCCGGTATTCTGACACGCGGAGGTACAATCCTTGGTACTTCCAGACAGCCGTTCAAACAGATGAGAGTAATCGGTGAGGACGGAGTGGACAAGGTAGAGGCGATGAAGCACACCTACCATAAACTGAATCTGGACTGCCTTGTCATCCTTGGCGGAAATGGGACTCATAAGACAGCCAATCTGTTGAGGGAAGAAGGATTAAATGTAATTACGCTGCCAAAGACGATCGACAATGATCTCTGGGGTACGGATATGACGTTTGGTTTCCAGAGTGCGGTGGATATCGCGACAGATACGATTGACCGGATTCATACAACAGCCACATCCCACAGCCGCGTATTTATCATAGAAGTAATGGGGCATAAAGTAGGATGGGTGACGCTGCATGCAGGGATTGCCGGAGGAGCGGACATTATTCTGCTTCCTGAGATTCCGTATGATCTGAATGTGATCGCAGAATATATCAAAAAGCGTTCAGCGGCAGGAAAACGCTTTACGATCATTGCTGTCGCTGAAGGAGCGATTGCCAAGGAGGAGGCTGAGCTTCCGAAGAAGAAATTAAAAGAACTTCAGGAAAAGAAAAAAGCAAAATATCCGTCCGTTGCCTATGAACTGGCAGAGAAGATCGAGAGCAAGTGCGACAAGGAAGTCCGTATTACGGTTCCGGGGCATACACAAAGAGGAGGATCCCCGTGCCCGTATGACAGAGTTCTTGCGACAAGGCTTGGCGCGGCTGCGGCAGAGATGATTCTGCGTCATGAGTACGGCTATATGGTTGCCATCAAGGAGGGCGAGACATGTAAAGTTCCGCTCAAAGAGGTTGCCGGAAAGCTTAAGACAGTAGATCCGAAAGCGAAGATCATCAGCGAAGCACGTACAATCGGAATCAGCTTTGGCGACAAATAGATTGAGGAAGAATCAGGAAAAATCAGACAAGGAGAATGAATTATGTCTTATACTGCCTTATACAGGAAGTTCCGACCAGCAGAATTTGAAGACGTAAAGGGGCAGGACCATATTGTAACTACATTAAAAAACCAGATCAAGTCAGGAAGAATCGGACATGCCTATCTGTTCTGCGGGACAAGAGGGACGGGAAAGACAACGGTGGCAAAGATCTTTGCAAGAGCGGTCAACTGTGAGCATCCGGTAGACGGAAGCCCGTGCGGAGAGTGCGATATGTGCAGAAATATCGCGGCGGGAACTTACATGAACGTAGTGGAGATCGATGCGGCATCCAACAATGGTGTTGACAATATCCGGAGCATCCGGGAGGAAGTCGAGTATCGGCCGGCTCAGGGCAGGTATAAAGTCTACATCATCGACGAGGTCCATATGCTTTCCATCGGGGCGTTCAACGCGCTTTTAAAGACGCTGGAGGAGCCGCCGGAATATGTGATTTTTATTCTGGCGACGACCGAGGTTCACAAGATTCCGATCACTATCCTGTCAAGGTGCCAGAGATATGATTTCAGAAGAATTACGATTGATACGATTGCAGCACGTCTGAATGAACTGATGAAAAAAGAAGAGGTGGAAGTAGAGGAGCGGGCCATCCGCTACATTGCGAAAGCGGCGGACGGTTCCATGAGGGATGCACTGAGTCTTCTGGACCAGTGCATTGCCTTTCATATCGGAGAGAAGCTTACCTACGATAAGGTGCTCAGTGTTCTGGGAGCGGTGGACACGGATGTATACAGTGCCCTGCTACGCAGAATGATTGACCGGGATGTCAAAGGCGTGCTTCAGACGGTAAACGATCTTGTGATGGAGGGAAAAGAGCTTGCCCAGCTTACCACGGATTTCACATGGTATTTAAGAAACTTGCTATTGGCAAAGAGTTCTGATAATATGGAGGATGTGCTTGACGTTTCAACAGAAAATCTGGCACAGTTAAAAGAAGAAGCACAGATGATAGAAAATGACGCTTTGATGCGTTATATCAGGATTTTTTCAGATCTGAGCAATCAGCTGAAGTACGCTACACAGAAGAGAGTCCTTCTGGAAGTGGCATTGATCCGGATCTGCGTTCCGCAGATGGAGACGCGCCAGGATACGATTCTGGAGCGGATCCGCGCACTGGAGGAAAAGGTGGAGAAGGGTCTTGTGGCGCAGGCACCTCCTCAGGGATACAGGGCGGCGGATGGCCCGACGGCACAGGAAATGCCGGGAGAGATGCCGGTACAGCCGAGGGAGGTTCCGAAGGCGCTTCCGGAGGATGTAAAGGAAGTAGTAAAAAATTTCAGAATGATAGCAAATGATGCATCCGGAATGCTCAAAGTTTATCTCAGACAGGCAAGGCTCAGTGTTGGAAATGCAGGCCAGCTTCAGATTATCCTTCCGGATGATCTGGCGGCAGGCGTTGTCGGGACCGAAGACCATAAGAAGGAGATTCAGGATCTGATCGTAGAAAGGACCGGAAAGAAAGTCGAAATCGAGGTCGGGAAGGTCGAGCAGGGCCGCAGATTTGAGGACAGCTATATAGATCTGGAACAGCTGATCCATATGGATATCACAGTGGAAGATTAGGAGGAAGATAATATGGCAAAACGTGGAGGTTTTCCTGGCGGAGGTATGCCGGGGAACATGGCGAATCTGATGAAACAGGCGCAGAAGATGCAGCGTCAGATGGAAGAACAGGCTAAGGAGCTGGAGACAAAAGAGTTTTCTGCCACAGCAGGGGGCGGAGCAGTCAAGGTGACGGTATCCGGCAAGAGAGAAGTGTTAAACGTAGAACTTCAGGAAGAAGTAGTGGATCCGGAAGATATCGAGATGCTTCAGGATCTGATTGTAGCTGCGGTAAATGAAGCGCTGCGTCAGGTGGATGAGGCTAATTCTTCCGTAATGAGCAAACTTACGGGAGGACTTGGCGGAGGTATGCCAGGATTATTTTAGTCCGGGAGTGAGAAAAGAATGGAGTACTATAGTAACCAGATCAGCCGTCTGATTGAGGAGCTTTCCAGGCTTCCGGGTATCGGGCCGAAGTCGGCACAGAGACTTGCGTTTCATCTGATTCACATGCCGAAGGAGCAGGTGGAAAAACTTGCCGAGACGATGGTCAGTGCGAGAAACAATGTCCGGTACTGCAGGGAGTGCTGCACTTTGACGGATGACGAGCTCTGTCCGATCTGTAAAAATGAGCAGAGAGACCACGGGACGATCATGGTGGTGGAGACGCCGAGAGACCTGGCCGCTTATGAAAAGACCGGAAAGTACAATGGTGTGTATCATGTGCTTCACGGGGCGATTTCGCCGATGCTTGGAATCGGACCGGGAGACATTCGTCTTAAAGAGCTGATGATCCGGCTGGAGGGAGATGTCAATGAGGTCATTGTCGCGACCAATTCTACGCTGGAGGGAGAGACCACAGCTATGTACATCAGCAAGCTGATCAAGCCGACAGGGATCAAGGTGAGCAGGATTGCAAGTGGGGTTCCGGTCGGAGGAGATTTGGAGTATATCGATGAAGTGACGCTTCTTCGCGCCCTGGAAGGACGCACGGAGCTTTAAGAAAAAGGGATTGCAAAAGCCTCTGACTTCTGTAGATCCCTTTCCTTTTGCAGTGCAGCCGGACGGTTTGCATTTTCCGCGAAAGGAAAGCCGCGCCACCTTGTCAGATGGGAGGAAGAGGATGAAGAAAAAGAAGATCACATCGACAGACATCGCAAAGGCAGCGGGCGTATCCCAGTCTACAGTTTCCATGATCCTGAATAAGAAATACAATGTTTCTTTTTCCAAGGAGACGGTGGAAAAAGTGGAGAAGACAGCGGCGAGGCTTGGCTATCAGCCGCCGAAACGAAAGGTCAGAAAAGAAAGCAGAAAAGAGAAACTGCTTGTTGTATTCTGCTCCAACCTGACGAATCCTTACTATGTCATGCTGCTGCAGGGGATCGAGACAAGAGCCAAGGAAGCGGGGTTCGGGCTTTTTATCTGCAATACACAGAGGAGCCTTAAGATGGAGGAACGGTATCTGCGCATGATGCCGGAGCTTTCGCCGCTTGGTATCATTTACACATGTAATCCAAGCAGATGCTATATGGACATGATCGAGGATCTGGCAGGAAAGATTCCGATTGTTGTGGTAAACAATCAGAATGAGCAGATGAGCGTGGATGCGGTGGAGCTTGATAATTCCAAACTGGGACGTCTGATGGCGCGCCATCTTCTGGAGCTCGGTCACAGGGATGTGGCGTATATCGCGCCGCCGCTCACGATCCGGCAGAAGCAGCGTTCCAAGCGGGTGGAAGGCTTTCTGAAAGAGTTTGACAGGCAGGGGCTCAAAGACCATGTCATCATCAAAGCGGCTGATGAGGCCTATGATATGAATGTGGCGAATATCGATTCCGAATATAAGATCGGCTATGATCTGACGAAAGAACTGCTGGCGGAGCAGCGGGAGGTTACGGCCATTGTCGGACTGAACGACATGATTGCATTCGGGATTCTGGACGCGCTCCAGGAAGAAAAATATAAGGTTCCGGGGGATATCTCGGTGATGGGATGCGATAATACATTGTTTGCCAGGATGCATAAGGTATCGCTGACGACGGTGGAGCATTTTGTTGTATTTAAAGGAAGAGATGCGTGTGATATTATTATGAAAAAAATCGCTGCCGGAACAATGAAATATTCCGGAATCGAACCGGTGAGCACATACCATGTGGAGTATGAGCCAAAGCTTATCGTAAGAGGCACCACATCCTATCCGATAAAATTAAATTAATGAATTCCTGAAAAATATTAATAATAAAAACGGGGATGAAATTGATATAATGTTCATAAAATGGCCTGATAAGTGGCTGTTTAAATGAATCAAACATAAATTTTACATAAAACAAACGAAAAATCAGGGATGAGCAATTAATAAAAATTAAATTATTAATTTATAAAATTACTAATAAAAAACCGGCGGTATTGACCACCTTATTTCGAGGTTTTATAATGAAATCAAATGATAAACATGAACCCAAAATAAGGAGGAACACAGAACATGAGATTTTTTGTTGACACAGCAAACGTGGAAGAGATCAGAAAAGCAAATGATATGGGAGTGATCTGCGGAGTAACGACAAATCCGTCTTTGATTGCAAAGGAAGGCCGTGATTTTAACGAAGTAATCAAAGAGATCACATCTATCGTAGACGGACCGATCAGCGGAGAGGTAAAAGCGACCACGACAGATGCAGAAGGCATGATTGCAGAAGGACGTGAGATTGCAAAGATTCATCCGAATATGGTAGTCAAAATCCCGATGACAGTAGAGGGATTAAAGGCAGTGAAAGTTCTTTCTGCAGAAGGAGTAAAAACAAATGTAACACTGATCTTTACAGCAAACCAGGCGCTTCTTGCGGCAAGAGCCGGCGCAACCTATGTATCTCCGTTCCTCGGACGTCTGGATGATATCTCCGTGAAAGGGTCAGAACTGATCGAAGAGATTGCGGAAATGTTCGCTGTTTCCGGAATCGAGACACAGATCATCGCTGCAAGCATTAGAAATCCGATCCATGTGACAGAGTGTGCGCTTGCAGGAGCAGATATTGCGACAGTACCGTACAAAGTAATTGAACAGATGACACATCATCCGCTGACAGATGCAGGAATCGAGAAATTCCAGGCTGACTACAAAGCGGTATTCGGAGAGTAATTCTCCGGAGAAAAAGAGACAGGAGGCATTGTCATGGACAATTTAGAATTACAGAAAACTGCCAATGAAGTCCGCAAAGGCATTATCACTGCAGTTTATAATGCAAAATCCGGACATCCGGGCGGATCTTTATCTGCGGCAGACATTTATACCTATCTTTATTTTGAAGAGATGAACATCGATCCTGAGAATCCGAAGAAGGCGGACAGAGACCGTCTCGTGGTTTCCAAAGGACATACATCACCGGGTTACTATTCCGCCCTTGCCCACAGAGGATTCTTCCCGGTAGAAGATCTGAAGACATTCCGTCATGTAGGTTCTTACCTGCAGGGACATCCGGACATGAAACACATTCCGGGTGTGGACATGTCAAGCGGATCCCTCGGACAGGGAATTTCTGCGGCAGTCGGAATGGCCATTTCCGCGAAATTATCCGGAGATGACTACCGTGTATACACACTGGTCGGAGACGGAGAGATTCAGGAAGGACAGGTGTGGGAGGCATCTATGCTTGCAGGTCACAGAAAGCTTGACAATCTTGTTGTGATCGTGGATAACAACAACCTTCAGATCGACGGAACAATCGAGGAAGTCAACTCTCCATACCCGATTGACAAGAAATTTGAGGCCTTTAATTTCCATGTGATCAATGTGGATGGGCATGATTTTGATTCGTTAAGAGCAGCATTCAAAGAAGCAAAAGAGACTAAGGGAATGCCGACAGCAATCATCGCAAAGACAGTCAAGGGAAAAGGAGTTTCCTATATGGAGAACCAGGTATCCTGGCACGGCTCCGCTCCGAATGAAGAGCAGTATAAAGTCGCAATGGAAGAATTAGAGAAAGCAGGTGAAGCATTATGTCAGAAGTAAAGAAAATCGCAACACGGGAAAGCTACGGTAATGCTTTGGTAGAACTTGGAAAAGAGCATGAAGACGTGATTGTACTGGATGCGGACCTTGCCGGCGCGACAAAGACAGGAACCTTTAAGAAGGCATTTCCGGAGCGCCACATTGACTGCGGAATCGCAGAGGGAAATATGATGGGAGTTGCGGCGGGTCTTGCAGCGACAGGAAAGGTTCCGTTTGCAAGTTCTTTCGCCATGTTTGCGGCAGGACGTGCATTTGAACAGGTGAGAAACTCCATCGGATATCCGAAGCTCAACGTCAAGATCGGTGCAACCCATGCGGGTATCTCCGTAGGAGAAGACGGAGCAACCCATCAGTGCAACGAGGACATCGCCCTGATGAGAACGATTCCGGGAATGACCGTGATTGTGCCTTCTGATGATGTAGAAGCAAAGGCGGCAGTAAAAGCGGCATATGAGCACGAAGGACCGGTTTATCTGCGTTTCGGACGTCTGGCTGTGCCGGTGATCAATGACAATCCGGACTACAAATTTGAACTTGGAAAAGCTATCACTCTGCGCGAAGGAAGCGACGTGGCAATCATCGCAGCAGGACTTGAAGTAAATGAGGCTCTGGTAGCGGCAGAAAAGCTTGCAGAAGATGGAATCCAGGCAGAAGTCATCAATATGCACACCATCAAACCACTGGACAGGGAAGCTGTTTTAAAAGCAGCTGAAAAGACCGGAAAGATCGTGACAGTGGAAGAACACTCTGTCATCGGCGGACTTGGTAGCGCTGTCTGCGACGTAGTAGCTGAGACAGCATGTGCAAAGGTCATGAAAATCGGTGTCAACGATGTCTTCGGAGAATCCGGACCGGCAGTCGAACTGATCAAAAAATACGAACTGGACGGCGAAAGCATCTATAAGAAGGTAAAAACGTTCGTAGAGAAATAGAGAAAATAATAGGGGCTCTCCCGCATGGCGGGAGGGCCCTTTTGTCTGCATTTGCGGGATTGTTATGCGAACCAGTAGCCGCTGTAGTCGTATTTAAAGACACGGTACCACCAGGTAGCTCCACTTCCCGTTAAGGTCTGGATCAGGTTGTGGTCCTGATCAAATTCATTTGCCTCAAAGGCGCTTCCACTGTCCGTCAGAAGATTGTCACCAACCTGCTGTACGGAGCTGACGTAGCCGGAATAGGTGACAGGGACGCTGTCAACAAGTGTAAAGGTTCCGGCAGTTTCATCGACAAGATATTTATAATAATAGGACTCATCCCCTTCGGTTCCGGAATAAGTGCCGTCATAATTTTCATCACTGTCATAGTCGTAGTCACGGGTGCTGATTGTAGCATTATTGTTATTGTACATGGTCAGATAATACTGTCCGTCGGATAATTCATCTGAAGTCTCATAGGTCACGCAGTGCTGTCCTGCCTGGAGCGTAAAGTCTCCAACCTGCTCAAGAAGCAGATCTTCATATCCGGTTCCCTCCCAGAACTGGTCGGAACTGATGAGATAATCCACGGTCGGACTGCCGTAAATATCGCTGATTTTGATGATGCTGGATGTTTCCCGGGAACTTAGAATCAGAGAATCGTCCCCTATAAGGCTGAGGGAGTTGATATGCATCCAGTCAAAGTCCTCCTCGTCATTTTCGAGAGAATTGAAGTAATCCGTAAACAGTAGTATCATAATTCTGTAATAATTATGTGAAGGATTCGTAATCACTTCTTGAGAAAACTGTGATTTTTGAAAGTCAAAAGGAAGGCGGAATGAATGATGACAAACACAGAGCCTGCATTGTGTACTAACGCGCCGACAACCGGGTTTAAAATTCCAAGGATGGCAAGAATGATCGCGAGAAAATTCAGTGCCATGGAAAAGGTGAGGTTGCAGCGGATTGTAAACATCATTTTCCGTGACAGGGCAATCAAATGAGGAAGTTCCCGGATGTCATCATTTACGAGCGCGATATCTGCCGCATCCACAGCGATATCACTTCCAACCCCGCCCATTGCAATCCCGACAAATGCTTTTTTCAGAGACGGAGCATCATTGATTCCATCCCCGATCATGCAGACTTGTATCTGCCGTTTCTGGGACTGTTCAATCCAGGAAAGTTTCTCCTGCGGAAGACAGCCGGAGTAAACTTCTTCGATGTGCAGCACGTCTGCAATATGCGCCGCGGCATTTCGGTGGTCTCCGGTCAGAAGAACTGGAGATACGCCGGTAGACTTGACCTGGCGGATGGTTTCGGCAGCGTCTTCCCGGAGGGTATCGGCAAGAACGAGAAATCCGGCAGCCTTGCCGTCAACAGCTACGTAAATAACTGTGCATCCCTCATCCAGCCAGGAAGAAGCCCGGGCAGGGAGCTCGTCCGAAAATGTATCCGTATGCTCTTTTAACAGCTGTTCATTTCCCGCAAGAATGGCGTGCCCATCCACTTTGGCAGATACTCCGCGTCCGGGAATCATGTGAAATTCTTCCGGAGAAGCCGGGGCAGACTGTGTCTGTTTCTGAAAATCAGAGACGACTGCCTTGCCGAGAGGATGCTCGGAGCGAAGCTCGGATGAAGCCGTAAGACGGAAAAGATCCGTGTCTGAAAGTCCTGGAAGAATACTGTGGATGGTCTCTACATGCAGATTTCCCTCGGTCAGTGTTCCGGTTTTGTCAAAAGCGATCTTTTTTACCATGGAAAGCCTCTCAAGGGCATCTCCTTCCCGGACAAGAAATCCATGTTTGGTTGCGTTTCCGATGGCTGCCATAATGGCGGTAGGGGTGGCAAGAACAAGGGCGCACGGGCAGAATACAACAAGAATTGTTACGGCACGGATGATCTCACCGGTGAAAAACCATGTAAGAACAGCCGACACAAGAGCAATGATGACAATCCAGGTGGCCCACCTGTCGGCAATTCCGACAATCTTTGCCTTTCCGGCATCGGCAGACTGCACAAGACGGATCATTCTCTGGATAGAGCTGTCTTCACCTACCCTCAGTGCTTTCATATCAAAAGAGCCGTAGAGATTGACAGTGCCGCTTGAGACATCATCGCCGGCCTCTTTGTCGACAGGGAGAGATTCTCCTGTCATGACGGCCTGGTTGATGGAAGTCTGTCCGGATGTAATGATGCCGTCCACGGGAATTGTCTCGCCCGGAAGAACGCGCAGCAGATCGCCGGCAATTACATCGCTTGCAGGGATGATTTCTTCACCGCCGGAAGTAATCCGCCTTGCTGTCCGCGGCGTGAGATGGACAAGCTTCTCAATCCCGGCACGGGCTTTTGAAACAGTAAGATCCTCCAGAAGAGCACCAAGCTGCATGATGAAGGCCACCTCGCCGGCCGCAAAGTCTTCACCGATGATCAGGGAAGCAATCAGCGCGATAGAGACAAGCACATCGGCCTTGATGTCAAAGGCCGTCACAAGACCGATGACTGCCTCCAGTATGATCGGTATTCCGCACAGGATCACGGAAATCCATGCCAGATCAAAAGGAAAGGGACGGATCCCGAAAAGACTCGCAAGAAGAGCCGCAAGTGATATGGAAAGAAAGATGATATCCTTTTTGATTCCGCCCCATTCCAGAATACGTTCCAGTGTTTTCATAAGTATTCTTCTCCTTCCTTTATACCTATACAGGTATATGTTTAAGAAAATTATACCTATAGGGGTATGGGTTGTCAAGGAAGAAAAAAGGAAAGCAGCCGTTCTGAAACAGCTTCCCAGTTGATGATATGGAACCAGTTGTCGATATAGCTGCTGCGTAGATTATGATATTTCAGATAATATGCATGTTCCCAGACATCCAGAGGGAGTACCGGGTAGAAACCGAGTGTGAGCGGATTGTCCTGATTCGGAAGAGCCATGATGGCGGGAGAGCCGTCCGGACTGATAACCAGCCACGCGCAGCCGGATCCGAACTGTCCAAGGGCGGCCGTCTTCATGTCCGAGAAAAATTGCCGGCCGGTGTCATAGTATTCCAGGATGGCCGGAGCAATTTCCTGTCCCGGCGGGGCCATGAGATCAAAGTAAAGGTCATGGCTGTACACACCGCCCCCATTGTTGCGTACAGAAGTACGAAGAGGATCCGGAATGTCTTCCAGACGGGACAGGAGCTTTGTCAGTGTCCAGGAATGATACTCGGGAGCATTCACAAGAGCGTCATTCAGATTATCCACATAAGTCCGAAAATGCCTGTCATGGTGCAGACACATCGTCTCGCGGTCGATAAACGGCTCCAGCGCATCATACGGATAGGGAAGCGGCGGAAGATGAAAAGGCCAGGTCATTTCTGTAATCAAGGTTTGATACCTCCTTTTGCTGTTCTAATGACAATATAAGCAGATATCGGAAGAGAAATGACAAAACCGGTTTATTTTTCAGATCATGTTTGCAAAACGTTCAACAGCTTTTGTAAATTTTGCAATCGTTTCATCAGCGTCTCCGTGTTCGATTCCGTCGCGTACACAGTGCTGAATATGGCCCTCCAGAACGACCTGACCCGCTTTGTGGAGGGCGGATTTAGCAGCATTGATCTGCGAGAGAATGTCTTCGCAAGGAACGTCTTCATCAATCATCCGGTCGATGGCCTGGACCTGGCCGATGATTTTCCTGAGACGGCGGTGGAGATTTTGAGAATCAATACATTGTTTCATAGTAATGCCTCCTTCTCATACCGTTAGGGGTATATGTATTCCATAATTATCAGGTATAATAAGAAGAATGTCAAGGTACGCCGGGTAAAGATTGTAAATTTTTGAATTTTAATCAAATTTATGTGTAATTCGCGTACTAATATGGTATAATTCTGTTAAATAAAAATGAAAGGGGCGTTCCTTATGAAGTTGATTTTTGCGGTTGTACATGACGATGATACGAATAAAGCCGTCAGGCATCTGAATGAAAAGAAATTCCGCGTGACAAGATTATCCAGTACCGGAGGATTCCTGAGACGGGGAAATACAACATTGATGCTTGGTGTGGAAGACGATCAGGTGGAAGAAGTTTTTAAAATTCTTCAGGAAGAATGTGCAAAGAGAAAACAGGTGGAAGTAACGACACCATATCCGCAGGGAGACCTGTCTATGATCAGTTATTCCTATATCCCGATTACCGTTGAAGTCGGCGGTGCCACGGTATTCGTACTGAATGTGGAACAGTTTAAGAGAATCTGACGGTCAGAGTAAAAGAGAGGCGCAAAGTTGACAAAACACGCCCTGGGAAAACAAAATACATGAAAAATACCGGAAGACTTGTGCAAAAAGACACGAGTCTTCCGTTTTTTTCGCCGGATGTGTCGTATTTTTCTTGGAACCCGCTGACATAAAGCGATAAAATCAGCGTTACCGCTATGATATGATGAGAAAAAATATGAATATGAGGTGAGAATATATGGAAAAACAATTTCCGAAAAATGTACGTCAGATAGGGAATGTATGTGACAGTCCCAAGATTTATGTGGAAGACTATGTAGATACATTCTTGAACCAGCTTTGCGATAAAACGGATGAAGAGCCGAAAGGGGCTTTCCTGATCGGAGAAACAGGACAGGTAGAAGATCAGGACTGCGTATATATATCGGGAGCCGTCAGGATATCGGAGATTGTAAAAAATGAAAATCAGCTGAATCTCGCGGAAGCTGCCGTGGAAGCGGGAATGAAAGACTGTAAGGAATATTTCGGCAATCAGTCGCTTGTCGGGTGGTTTCTGATTGACCCGTCCAGAAAGCCGGGCACGGATGAAGCGCTGGAGAAGATACATAAAACGTATTTCGGTGAAGAGAATACGGTTTTTATTATGAAAGATCCGAAAGACAGAGAAGAAAAGTTTTATGCCTATAAATATGAAGAACTGATGGAAATCAATGGACATTATATTTATTATGAAAAAAATCCGGAGATGCAGAATTATATGATTTCCTCACGGAAAGAAAACAGGATTACTCCCAGTGAATCTATTGCGGATCGGGCTGCGAAGGATTTTCGCAGTATCGTGAAAGCAAAACTGGAGAAGGCGGACCAGAAGCAGAATAACCGTTTTCTCTATGCGGCAAGCACATTTCTTTTGCTTGTTATTCTGATCATCGGCGTGACAATGGTAAATAATTATGATAAGATCAAGGCAGTTCAGACCTCTCTTGACCAGATTACAAAAACCGTGGAAAAGGCGGAAGGCGAAGAAGAAGCACAGGCATCCGGAGAGAAAGTGACAACAGAGGTTGAGGAAGGAACGGATGTTAAGAGCAGCAGTGAAGACACACTGGATATACAGGAACAGGAGACTTCCGGAGGGGAAGAGTACTACGTGGTGCAGCGTGGGGATACGCTTGCTACCATCAGCCGGAAAGTATATGGAGATACTTCCTATGTAGACGCAATCGCACGGATGAACGGTCTTACGAATGGGGATTTCATATACATCGGGCAAAAATTACTGTTGCCGTAAGAAAAAGTATGTTATGATAATCAGAAATAGAACAGTATAAATAAAATACAAAGGGGAAAGCAATATGAAGGATAAGCAGCAAATGAGGTTCCACGTGGTCCCGAGGGCTGATATCCCGGATCTTTTCGGGGAGGGAACTGCTGTCCGGATCGGCCGGAAGTATGTCGAAAAGCCCCGGGTGGAGATGTGGACGGTACAGCCTTCTATTGAAACGGAGAATCCGGAAGAAATGCATCCGGTAAAAAAGAAGAAAAAGCCTATGAGGGCCAGAACAAAAAAGGCGATCCGAAGATGGGTCATTGTGGGAGTTCTGACAGCGGCCGTGGCGGTCTCCTATCTGACGATTACACTTCAGACCTATACAGGGGTTGAGGTCGTGTCTCAGATTCAGGAAGCAGAGTCGGGAAACAGCTTTTATATACGTTATGGGGAGAATATACTGAGCTGTGATACCGACGGTGTTGCATTATTCGATCTGGACGGGGCTGAACTCTGGACGGAAAGCGTCCAGTTTCAGAAACCGGTTATGAAAGTCAGCGGTACTTCCGCGGCAGTAGCAGAGCAGGGCGGCAACGATATTGCAGTATTCGGAGAAAATGGACTGCGGGGGCAGATCAGTACGACATTTCCCATAGAGAAAATGTCCGTATCAGATCAGGGAGTTACAGCCGTTCTGCTTGAAAATGGAAGCACTCCGATGATTCAGTGCTATGACGTATCAGGAAATGTACTGATCGAGTACAGCGTTGCGTCTTCTGCAAGCGGATATCCGATTGACATTGCGCTGTCGCCTGATGGAACGACACTTCTTGTCTCTTATCTGGTGGTACAGAATGGTCAGGTGGATACCAGGATTACTTATTACGACTTTGGAAAAACACACGAAGACGGGAATTATGAAATCGGCGGAGATACTTATGAGAATCAGCTCATGCCGAGCGTATTCTTTGTATCCGATGATAAATCGGTCGCAGTAGGCGACGGCGGCTTCGTGATTTATGAAGGATCCGAGCCGAAAGAAAGTACGAAGATTGACATCAAAAAAGAAATCAGAAGTATCGCCTACGATGAAGAATATCTTGCATTTGTTCTGAAAGATACAGATTCGGCCGGATATGAACTGCGGCTTTACGATTATAACGGAAAAGAGATTATATCAAAGGAATTTGAGGGTGATTATAGTAACATCAAAATTGATGACGGACAGGTAATCCTGTTTGACGGTGAGAACGCCAGCATTTTCACTGAAGGTGGAATTCACCGGTTTGAAGGAAGCATGGGGGCGGATATCAGAGACATCTTTGTTCTGAAAGGAATCAATAAATATCTGATGATGAGTAACAAAGGAACCCAGACAATACGCCTGACAAAATAGGAGAACAACATGAACTGGTTATTATATGGAACGATAGGAATTCTGGCGATAGGAATCATTGTGGGATATATCAAAGGGGCACTGCGCATCGCAGTATCACTGGCCGCGGCGGTGGCCGCGTGGATTCTGGTGGTTGTACTCACGCCGTATGCGGCGGATGCCGTGATTCAGTACACCCCGGCGGATGACTGGATTGAGGAGCGGCTTGAAAGTGCCTTGATGACAAACATGTCGGATGCTCTGGAAGAGCAGGCCGGAATAGAAAACGGAACAGATATCGATCTGCCGGCACTGGCAGAGCAGCTTTCCGGAGGCGAGATTTCCAGACAGGAACAGGCACAGATTATAGAGAATTCCGATGTGCCGGAGATATTTAAGGAATATCTGCAGGAAAATAATAATAAAGAAATTTACAGTATGATCGGAGCGGACAGCTTCGCAGACTATATCGCAAAAGGGATTACACGTCTGATTATTCAGATTCTGACTGCGGTCGTACTCTTTTTTGTCATATCGGCCGCACTGAAAATTGTTATGTATATACTGGATGTAGTTTCGTGGCTTCCGATCATAGGAGGAATCAACCGGATTGCCGGAGCAGCCCTTGGACTTGTGATGGCGCTGATTTTTATCTGGATTGTGTTCCTTGTATTTACGCTCCTGTACACAACACCGGCCGGGGAAGAGATCTTTGCGCAGATTAACGGGAATGCGTTTCTCCGGTTCCTGTATCAGAATAATTATATATTGAAGATTCTTATGGGGCTCCGCTGATGGCGGGGCCTTTCTGCTGAGTGCCAAGACTGATTGTGAAGACGGCAGTTACGTGTTCCGTCGTATTCGGAAGCGAAAAGATGCATCTTTCTGCTCCTGAATACGGGGAGAACAGTAACCTGGAAGAAAGAAAGAGAAAAAACAAAAAAGTTGAAAAAAGTTGTTGACATTTACAAGCCTGGATGATAATATATAACACGTTCCGCTGATAACTGTCAGCACAAAACATCTCAGAGTGACAATCCTGAGGA
>NZ_SPHM01000057.1:0-17421 GCF_005844125.1 Pseudoflavonifractor sp. BSD2780061688st1 E11 | reverse complement strand
TACTACAAAATATGAATTTTTCAAGGTACTATAGGTACAGGGCACAACTAATTATATAGTTTCGACCCCAACATCATTATTATAGCACAATAAGTAAAAAAAGCAACGAGATTATCTTCTGCAAAGGCAGAAAACAGTCGAATTTACCTGTCCACAATGCTGTCCTTTACATATTTTAAACAAAATAGGGATCTATTTGCCGTCAAAAATCTCGTCTGTACGACAGAATTTTTCCTGAGCAGTCATAAAATCACATTTTCTTTTTCCAAATTCTTTTCTTTTTATTTCACGTCAGAAAAAAACGTCAGCCAGAATACCGCTTAGAAAATATACCTTACTACCATGATATATCTGCCCTTTCGCAGAGTAAAAAACTTTACGAAAAGGGGGAAGCAGCCATCTGGTATATGCTGCATTGCGTAAAGGGACAGGAAGAGGAGGCCGTGCAGAAATGGAAACAGCAGGATTCCACTGCCAAGGCACAAGCATTTCTGTTTACATTTGAGCGAATGAAACGGTATGAGGGAAGCTGGCATTCTCTGCATGCACCGCTGTTCCCGGGCATGTTTTTTCTGGAAAGCGAAACAGACTGCGTTCCACGGGATCAGGAAGTGGTTCCGGTGGATGAAGAGACAGAAGCATTTCTGCGCAGACTTGGTGGAGCGGATCATTATGTTCCCATGTCCAGAGGCATTATCCTGGACGGTGTGACGATAGTGACAGAAGGCCCTCTTGTGGGAAACGAAGCAAGAATCAGGAAAATTGACCGGCATCGGCGTCTTGCGAAAATCGAAGGACCGTCTGAACTCTGGAAGAATGAAGGATTCTGGACCGGCCTTGAGATTACGTCAAAAAGCTGAGAGGTGTAGAGTATGGAAAACTGGTATGCACTCAGGACTGTACCCGGAAAAGAAGAAGCAGCGGCAGAGCTGTTACGCCAGACGGTAGCTCCTGCACTGTGGGATGTCTGCAGCGTATTGAAAAAGCAAAAACTGTTCCGTGCAGATGGAAAGCTGATTCTGGATACGGAACTGATGTTTCCGGGATTTATTTTTGTAAAAACAGATCAGATGGGAGAACTGGCAGAAGTTCTGGAAAGATCGAGAGAATACCCACAGCCTGTCGGAGGAAAAGAATGTCCAGTCCGGATTGAAGAGGAAGATCTGCACTTTCTTCAACAAGTCTGTGGAAAACGGCTGGATGTTCCAATGGGACTGTCGGAAGTCGAAGCAGATGATGAGGGAAATCTGATCCGGGTCGGTGGAATTCTCAAACCATATTCCGGGCAGATTGTCAGGAAACGTCTGAGAAAACGTTATGTACTGGCAGAAGTAGGGCTCTTTGGAAGACAGGAAACGATTCTGTTTGGAATCCGCCTTCCGGGAGATCAGATCTGGCAGGACGATAGAAAAATACAGCAGCAAACATTTTCACGACAGTAAAGACTGCCGGGAAAAGAACTGCCGTAAGAAAAGGGAATGAGTTCGGGGCGCAGGCCGTGAAATGGCGAAGCACGCCCTTTTTCAGGAGGGACTATGTGGTACGTGATACAGGTGATGACCGGAAAAGAAGAGGAAATGAAAACGATCATCGAAAGCAAGCTTCACAGAGATCTCTATGAAGACTGCTTTTATATAAGAAGAGAGAGGATCTGGTGTCTGGAAGGACAGAAGATCTGCCATGTGGAAACCATGTTTCCGGGGTATCTCTTTGTCACAACAAAAGATCCGGAAGCCCTGTACTGGGAACTAAAACACATCCCCGGACTTACGAAATTACTGCGGGCCGAGGAAGACATCTTTCTTGCGGTTTCATCAGAAGAACAGGAATTTCTTGAGAATCTGATTGATGGAGACAAGGAAAAGATTGTCCGGCTGTCGGATGTAGAGCTGGACGACGAGAAGAAGATTCTTTCGGCAGAAGGACCGCTGAAACATTATGTTGGAAATATCGTAAAGAAAAAGATACGTCTTTGCTATGTAATGATAGAAAAAGAACTGTTCGGACAGAAAAGGAAGATACTGATCGGGATCCGGACGAGGGAGGAGAGAAAGCAATGAAAAACCTGCTGATTTTAGGCGCAGGAGGACATGGACGTGTAGTAGCTGAAACGGCCAGAGCTATGCGGGACACAGAAGGCAATCCGGTATATGACAAGATTGACTTTCTGGACGATTTGAAACCGGGAGCAGTTGGGAAAATCAACGACCTGCCGGTATTTAAAAAAGAATATCAGGATGCATTCCCGGCAGTGGGGGTGTATCAAAAACGGCTGGAACTGTATTCAAGAGCGAAACGCTTTGGATTTACAGTTCCAGTTTTGATTCATCCAGAAGCATATGTCAGTCCGTCGGCAACGATCGGAGAAGGAACGGTGATTCTTCCTAAAGCGGTCGTACATACGGAAGCGACGATTGGAAAGGTATGTATTCTTTCGATCGGAAGCCTGACCGATCATGACTGTGTGCTGGAAGACGGCGTCCATCTGGACTGTGGAGCAATTATCAAAGGAAGCAGAATTCCGGAGGGAGAGAGGATACCCTGCGGGATGGCGATAGAAAATCAAAAAGAAATGAGAAAGGGATAAACAAGGGGGAGATATCCTCTTTGGAAATGGGAGTGTAGTCATGAGGAAGAAAAACTATCTGAAGAAAAAGCAATATCTGGACATCTATTTATCTTTGATGGCGCTGGTGTTCCTGTCGCCATTCTTTCTTGCGCTGATGATCGCAATCAAACTGGATTCACCAGGGCCGGTCTTTTTTAAACAGAAGCGCGTAGGAATTCACAAAAAACATTTTTACATTTTGAAGTTTCGGACCATGCGGACAGATACGCCGAAAGATATGCCGACTCATCTTTTAAAAGATCCGGATCAGTATATTACAAAAGTCGGAAAGTTCCTGAGAAAAACATCTCTGGATGAGCTGCCGCAGATCATTAATATCCTGAAAGGCGACATGGCGATTATCGGGCCGAGACCGGCACTCTGGAACCAGTATGATCTGATCGAAGAACGTGACAAGTACGGAGCAAACGATATTCTTCCGGGACTGACCGGATGGGCACAGATCCATGGAAGAGACGAACTGGAAATTCCGGAGAAAGCAAAACTGGACGGCTATTATGTGGAGAACTTAAGCTTCGGCTTGGATGTGAAATGTTTCTTTGGCACGATCCTTTCTGTGCTGCGGTCAGACGGTGTGGTAGAAGGCGGAACCGGAGAGATGAAGAGGAGAGGTAAGAAATAGATGAAACGAGTATTGATTACAGGGAAAGACAGCTATATCGGAACTTCTTTCATCAACTGGGTGAAGGAAAAGCATCCGGGAGAATTTGAAACAGAAGAACTGGATATGATCGACGGCACATGGAAGGAAAAGGATTTTTCCGGATATGATGCCGTTTTTCATGTGGCAGGACTGGCCCATGCGGATGTAGGGCATGTATCTGCGGAGACAAAGGCATTTTACTACAAGATCAACCGGGACCTGGCGATTGAAACAGCAAAGAAAGCAAAGGCAGACGGAGTAAAACAGTTTGTCTTTATGAGCAGCATGATTATTTATGGAGAGAGTGCAGGAGTAGGAAAACGGAAAGTAATTACCAGAGAAACGAAACCTCATCCGGCAAACTTTTATGGCGACAGCAAATGGCAGGCTGATAAAGGCGTGAGAAAACTTCAGGATGAAGAGTTTCATGTAGCAGTGGTCCGTCCTCCGATGATTTACGGAAAAGGAAGTAAAGGGAATTATCCGGTACTGGCCAAGCTGGCAAAGAAGCTTCCTGTTTTTCCAGATGTAAAAAACGCCAGAAGTATGCTGCATATTGAAAATCTGTGCGAGTTTTTAAGTCTGTTGATGGAAAGCGGGGATGGAGGAATCTATTTCCCACAGAACAGAGAATATGTACGGACAAGCCAGATGGTCAAACTGATTGGCAAAGTCAGTGGACATAAAGTACAGGTCACAAAACTTTTAAACCCGGCAGTATGGATTGCAGGAAAAATACCGGGGAAAGTATCCGGTTTGGCAAACAAAGCATTTGGAAACATGGTGTATGAGAGAAGTATGAGTGACTGCTTTGACAGGAAGTACCAGATTTGGAATCTGAAAGAAACAATAAAAAGGACTGAGGGAGAAGAACGATGATAAAAGATAAGGAATATGAAGTTATTGATGAACAGGTTTCTATTATTATGCCTGCCTATAATTGTCAGGATTTTATAGGAAAGGCGATTGAATCAGTGATAAATCAAACTTATCCAAATTGGGAACTGATCATTGTGGACGACTGTTCTTCGGATCAGACTGTAGAGATAATTAATGATTATGCAAAGCAGGAAAGCAGAATCATTTTAAAAAGAAATAAAGAGAATCGTGGAGCAGCTTATTCAAGGAATAAGGGGATAAAGTATGCGCAGGGAGAGTACATTGCTTTTTTAGATAGTGATGATTTATGGGATCAAAAAAAATTAGAAATGCAAGTTGATTTTATGAAAAAAAATAAAAGTCTCTTTTCCTGCACCTATTATAGAAAAATCAATGAAAAAGGGGAAGAAACAGGGCAATATATTAAGGATAAAAGCAAGATATATTATATGGATTTGTTGAAAAATTGTCCGGGAAATTCGACAGTTATGTATAATGCTAAAATTCTTGGCAAAACATTCATTCCTGATATAAAAAAAAGAAATGACTATGTAATGTGGCTGAAGGTTATTAAAAAAGCGGGGCATATGGAAACTATGAATTGCGTACTTGGAAGTCATCGAGTAAGAGAGGGATCATTATCAAAAAATAAGTTTGATCTTGTTAAATATCACTGGTATGTATATCGGAAGATTGAAAGGTTAAATTTGGCTTACTCTTCTTACTTGATTTTTTATTGGAGTCTAAAAGGAGTAAAAAGAAGTATTAAAATAGGATAAATATGATGGAGGGCCAAATGAAAGTAGAAGTATTAGTGGCAGCTATGAATCAAAAAAATACCGATTTAATCCTAAAAATGAATTTACAATCAGATGCCATTATTGGGAATCAGTGCGATAGAAATGAAATACAAAAGATTAAATACAATGAAAGCAGTATTACATATTTATCTTTTAATGAAAGAGGCGTTGGGTTAAACCGTAACAATGCATTGCTTCGAAGTACCGGAGATATACTCTTATTTGCTGATGATGATATGAAATATGTAGATAACTATGTTGCTTTGGTGAAGGAAGCATTTAAAAAAATACCAAATGCAGATGGAATTATTTTTAATATTGTCACAGAAGGAGGAAGAGTAAATAGAAGGAAAAATTCAGAAATTAAGCGAGTACATTTTCATAATGCTTTAAATTACGGGACTGTAAGATTGGCAGTTAAAAGATCTAGTATTTTAAAAAATAGAATAGCTTTCTCTGAATTGTTCGGAGGCGGTGCTATGTTTTCATCTGGTGAAGATAGTCTATTTATTTGGGATATGCTTTGCAAAGGATTAAAGTTATATACATATCCGGTCACTATAGGAAAAGTGCAACAATATGAGTCAACATGGTTTCATGGATATACAGATAAGTACTTATATGATAAAGGAGCATTGTTCAAAGCTATTGGAAAGCAATTATCAGTTGTATTATGCGTTCAACTCCTTTTACGGCACAAAGAAATGTATAAAAATAAATCATTTATTGATGCTTTAATGATAATGATTAAAGGAATAAAGGGATACAAAAAATTAATTCCTTATGAGGAATATTCAAAAAAATAATTTTAGTGGATTAAAGAAGTATAGAAGAAAGTGGAAGATAAACATGAGCAAGCATATATTATTTATATTCCGTAATATGGGTACGGGTGGTGCACAAAAAATAGAAGCATTTGTAGCAAATACGTTAATTAATAATGGATATAAAGTTACGGTGCTAAATATGGCAAAAGAAAGATGCTCAGTGGCGATAGATAAAGAAATTCCCGTTTATAATCTGTTTTTTGATAATGTTGAAAATGAAAAGAACAGTATTAAAAGAGCTGCAAAAAAAATAGCTTATCTAATTCAATTGAGAAAAGCTATAAAAAAAATAAAACCTGATTTGATCTGTGTATTTTTAAGTGACATTGTAAGATTGACTGTATTAGCAATGTGGGGTACAAAGATACCGATCATAGGATCTGAAAGAGGAGATCCTTATCAGTTTTCTCCAAAGAAATTGAAACAATATAATTGGGCATATAATAAGTGTGATGGGGTAGCGTTTCAGCTAAAAAAAGCAGAAAAAGCGTATAGTTTAAAAAGAAACATAAAAAAAGTAATCATAGAAAATCCATGTATACCAAGAGAAGAAAGTTTCCCTGAAAGAACGGGGAATGAGCATATTATATTAACGGCAGGACGTTTAGCAAAGCAAAAAAGATTTGATGTATTAATAGATGCTTTTTCAATTGTATACAAAACACATCCAGAATATAAAATGTTTATTTATGGAGATGGGCCATTAAAAGATGAACTAAAACAACAAATCCGGAAGAGAAAATTGGAGCAATCTGTTGTGTTGGTAGGTAATGTTAAAGACGTTTTTCGAGAAGCAACTTCAGCAGAATTTTTTGTTTTATCATCGGATTTTGAAGGGATTCCAAATGTATTAATGGAAGCCATGGCAATAGGATTTCCATGTATTTCTACAGATTGTAGCCCAGGCGGAGCAGAGATGTTGTTACAAGGTGGAAAAAGAGGGATTATAGTTCCAAGAGAGGATTCTATTAAAATGGCAGAAACAATGATTCGGTATATAGAACATCCTGAACTTCAAAAAAAATATTCCCAAAGAGCTAAAGAAATAATTGAGGAGTACAGTCCGGAACGAATACAAGAAAAATGGCTTGACTTTTTTAAAGATTTTATATAAAAGAGGAGAAAAATGGGGAAATTTACAATTACATTTCAAAAGAAAAAGACATATTCGGTACCACAGATCCTCATATGCTTATTAATTATTATAATACCACTAACATCGGTATTAAGTAGCATTATTGGTATAGCGGGAGCAATCAAAGATTTTATCTGTTTGTTATTATGTGCTTATGCCGTTTTAAAATGGAGAAATCAAATTTTATGGGTTTCATTATGTCCTATATTGTATTTTCTACTAGTTATATTAGGTGCTATATTTAATGATAATATTTTTGAATCAGTTCGGTATCGCTGTGAATTCGCGATTGCTTTTGCATTATTTTTTTCAGCATTAAAGCTTAATAAAAAAAACAGAGAACTTTTGATAAAAAGTATCATATATACGATTTATTTTATAGGGGTAGTAGTTGCACTTATAGCTGTAATTGAGTTTTTTAATCCAAATTTAGTTCATAGAATTTATGGAAATAATTTAACACAACATATGTCTTTAATTTTTGGAACAAACACATCAAGTCGTCTTATATCAACTATGGCCAATCCTATAAACCTGGGACTACAAATGTCAATTTCTTGTGCGGCATCACTAGGATTATTCTTTTGTGATAGTACTAGTAGAAAAAGCAAAATAATATATATATGTTCAAGCTTATTATTTGTATGGGTTATTGCATTTACATATAGTAGAACCGCTTATTTTGTTGTCGCAGTTATTTTCTTCAGTTTTCTTTTATTACAGTTAAGGACAGTTAAAATACAGAAGAAAGTTTTAATTTGTGCATTTGGAATCATAGCACTTGTCATTTTGTATCAATTTATAATGAATAATGCAACATTATCAGCACGAATAGGAAATATAAGTTTTCAGGAGTTTTCTACTAACATAAGATTTAATCGTGCAGTATCAGCATTTGAAGCGTCTGATAAAACCCTGTGGGGATATTTATTTGGATTTGGAATAGGTGATACAGTAGGAGAAAGTGGACAGTACATTTTTGAATTTGGATTAGCCTCCTTACTCTATGAAACAGGAATTGCGAGTTTAATTATTTATATTATTGTGATAGTAAAGGCTATTATTAGTTGCCGTTATATTTTGAATCAGGAGTGCTATACATTATTTGAAAAAGTGGCAGCTTCAATGTTTCTTAGTGTTATTTTAGGGTTTTGCGCAGCGATGGCTACAGAAGATGTCTATATGCAACTACCATATAATATGTATTTGTGGCTAAGCGTATTTGTCGTAGAAAGAATAAAAGTAGACGGAAGGCAAACCAGTTAAAAAGTAGTTTAATAGTTCTCAAAAAGGGAAATTAGGTAAGTTAAATATATTTTGTGGAAATAATGAAAGGAAAAATGTAAGTATGAAATTAAAACGAGCATTTATGAATTATTTACCAGATAAATTGTACTTAAAATTAGTGTTTCGAAGAAGGATGGGAAAGAATTTAAATTTAAAAAACCCAAAGACTTTTAATGAAAAAATCCAATGGCTTAAGTTATATGACAGAAGGCCAGAGTATGTCGCAATGGTTGATAAATACAAAGTAAGAGAATACATAGCGGAAACTATTGGAGAAGAATATTTAATTCCATTACTGGGAGTATGGGATAATCCGAATGAAATCAATTTTGAAAAGTTACCAAATCAATTTGTTTTAAAATGTACTCATAATTCTGGAACAGGGTTATGCATATGTAAAGATAAATCTAAACTCAATATTAATAAAGTTAAAGGAGAGTTACAAAAAGGATTAGAACAAGATTATTACTTAGCTGGAAGAGAGTGGCCTTATAAAAATGTTCCAAGGAAAATTATTGCAGAAAAATATATGGTAGATTCTGAAAAAAAAGACTTGATTGACTATAAGGTTCATAACTTTAATGGTGTACCAAAAGTGATTTTAGTATGCTCAAAGCGTTTTAAAAAAGAAGGTCTTAGACAAGATTTTTTTAGTCCGGATTGGAAAAGAATGGGTGTAAAGCGTCCAAATCATCCTGTAAGTGATGAAGAAATAAAAGAACCTAAGAATTTAAAAGAAATGCTTTGGATATCTGAAAAGCTTTCTAAAGGATATCCCTTTATGAGGACTGATTTTTATGAGATAAATGGGAAATTATATTTTGGGGAAATTACACTATATCCAGCAGGTGGATTCAGTAAATTCTCACCAGAAAAATGGGATGATAAGTTTGGAGATTGGTTGAAACTTCCAAATTAAATCAGTAGATAAGCGTGAAAAAAACAGTTTACGTGAGGAGGAACGATAGTGAGAGGAAAAAGACTAGCAATTAATACTTTATCATCCTTCATATTTCAAATATGTACAATCGTTTGTGGTTTCATTTTGCCACGAATGATTTTAAAAAATTTTGGATCAGAAGTAAATGGATTAGTCAATTCTATTACGCAGTTTTTGGGAATCATTTCATTTTTAGAATTAGGTGTGGGGGCAGTTATACAATCATCCTTGTATAAACCGCTTGCTGATAAAGATAATCTTCAAATTAGCAAAATTGTTGTATCAGGTCAAAAATTTTTCACAAAATTGGCTATTATCCTTTTGATATATGTTGTTCTTTTGATGGGTATTTATCCATTTGTCGCGAACCAGAATTTTGGATTTGTATATACAGCAACTCTAATAGGAGTTATTAGTATTAGTTCGTTTGCGCAATATTATTTTGGGATTGTTAATCGCCTTTTATTAAATGCAGATCAGAGAGGTTATGTTTCATACAATGCTCAAACCATTACTTTATTACTGAATACAGGTGCGTGTTGCATATTGATGAATGCTGGGGCCTCAATACATATAGTAAAGCTTACTACTTCACTAATTTATGTGGTTCGCCCATTATTTCTAATGTTATATGTAAAGAAGCATTACCAGATAAATTGGAAAGTAACATATGAGGAAGAGCCAATAAAACAAAAGTGGAACGGTGTTGCTCAGCATGTTGCAGCAGTGGTGTTAGACGGTACGGATAATGTTGTTTTAACACTTCTGGCAGGCTTAAAAGAGGTATCAGTTTATTCGGTATATAATCTTGTTGTAGCAGGAGTAAAGCAGCTCATGCTATCCATGACAAATGGAATATTGTCGTTAATTGGCGAGTTGTGGGCAAAGCAGGAACTAGAAAATCTACGTAAATTTTTTGGATGGGTCGAGTGGACGTTGCATACAGGGACGGTATTTGTCTTTGGAGTAACGTCCGTTTTGATTGTACCATTTGTTAAAGTGTATACACAAGGTATCTCTGATATCAATTATATTCAGCCATTATTTGGGATGTTACTTGTTGCTGCAAATGCAGGACACTGCTTGAGACTTCCTTATAATATGATGATTTTAGCTGGCGGGCACTATAAACAGACACAAAGTAATTATATTATTGCAGCAGCTATTAATATTATTGTATCTGTTCTTGCAGTTAGAAAATGGGGATTGGTAGGTGTGGCAGTTGGAACAGTTATTGCAATGTTTTATCAGACTGTTTGGATGGCATTGTATGATTCAAGAAATTTGATTCAATGGCCATTTAGAAATTTTTTAAAACAAATGTTTGTAGATATTATATCAGTAGTCGGTATTCATGTTGCAACGACTTCCTTTATAATGACGGAAACTAATTATGTAGCATGGGTTATATTAGCCGTAAAAGTAGCAATTGTAGCATGCTTAGTGATAGTAGTCGTTAACATGATTTTTTATCGATCTAATATGCTTCGTGTCATTGAAAAGATAAAAAGGATAGTTGGGAATATATTTTGTAAGAGATAAAAAGAAAAATATAAGATAGATTTTATAAAGGGAGACAAGATAAGAAAAAGAGAAGGAGAGTAATTTATGGAACTAGTAACAATATTATGGTCTGGAGGCTGGGATGGTACTTTTAGATTTCTTCAGCTAATGCAGCATGAGGAGATTGAAATTCAACCAATTTATGTTATTGATCCAGGACGAGCAAGTACACCATATGAACAAAAGGCTATGAAAAAAATCATTTTGGAAGCCCAAAAAAGATTTCCTGCAAAAGTGCGGGAAATTCAATTTTATGAAAGAGACTGGATACTGAAGAATTGTAAAAACGAAGAAATCAGTAATGCATATCAGTATCTGAGAAAAAAATATAACATAGGGACACAATATGAGTGGTTTGCTTTGTTATGTAATAAATTAGGAATAAAAATGGAAAGCTCCGTGGTACATCAGTACCATGGTAAGGTAGAGGATGCTATAAATGCAGAAGGGAAATTAAGTTTAGTAGAGAATGATTTCCTTACGGAAAGATATTGCGTAACCAAGAATGGAGAAAAAGATGCGGCATTTAAGGTTTTTGGAAACCTGATATTGCCTGTAATTAAATTGACAAAAGAAGATGAAGAAAGAATAGCAAAAGAGAATGGATGGCTAGATATTATGAAATTAACATGGTTCTGCCATACTCCGATTAATGGAGAACCATGTGGCCTTTGTAGTCCATGTGATGATGCAATGAACACAGGAATGGAATGGAGAATGCCTAAAAGTGCTAGGTTTCGCTATAAATACAGAAAAATTTTCAGGGTATTAAGAAGACTGAAAGGAAAGATGAGGAAATTGTAACATGGGCAAAGAAAAAAAGCTTGAGAAAAGACTTTCATCTTTGAATGTATGGTCACTGGCGTTAGGATGCATTATTGGGTGGGGAGCTTTCGTAATGCCTGGGGAAACATTTCTGCGTCAAGCTGGACCAGGAGGAACGGCAATTGCAATTAGTATTGCTGCGGTGATCATGATTCTTATTGCGTTCAATTATAATTATATGATTAATAAATATCCTATCGCAGGTGGAGAATTCACATATGCACAGAAAGCTTTTGGAGATAACCATGCATTTGTTTGTTCATGGTTTTTAGGAATCTCATATTTAGCTATTGTTCCGCTAAACGCAACAGCATTGGCGCTGATTGGACGGAATCTCATGAATAATGTCTTTCAGGTTGGTTTCCATTATCGTTTTGCAGGTTATGATGTCTACTTAGGAGAGATTCTTCTAGCTGTTGTAGCATTGATTCTTTTTGCATTTTTAAGTATTCGAGGAGTAAAATTTGCAGGTGTTTTTCAAACGGTGCTTGTCTTTGCACTGGTTGGAGGGATATTAATTATAGCGATTACAGCGCTTATACAAGGGAAGGTTACTTTGGAACGTCTCAGCCCGGGCTTCTATCCTTCTGATACAAATGGGGCAGGAGTGTTTGCTGTAGTAGCGGTTGCACCGTGGGCATTTGTTGGATTTGATACGATTCCACAGGCAGCAGAAGAATTTAAATTTTCTCCCCAAAAGACGAAATTCATAATGGTTTTATCGATCCTTTTTGGAGCCTTAGTTTACGTGATCTTAAATACAATAACAGCTGCAGTTATTCCTGAAACGTATGATAGTTGGGTAGAGTATATTGATGATTTGCCTCAATTAGAAGGATTAATATCGCTGCCGACCTTTCATGCGGCATATCAGCTGTTGGGAAATGTGGGTCTGGTTTTCATTGGATTGGCTGTATTGGCAGCAATTTTATCTGGAATTATCGGATTTTATATGGCAGCAAGCAGACTGCTTTATTCTATGGCTAATGAGAAAGTGCTTCCTTCATGGTTTGGAAAACTTCATAGTAAATATAGTACGCCGGCAAATGCAATTGTTTTTATTATGCTAATTTCTTTGCTGGCTCCTTTTTTTGGAAGGACAGCACTAGGATGGATTGTTGATATGTCATCAATCGGTGCGGCGATTGGATACGGATATACATCGGCAGCTGCTTTTAAGTATGCGATAAATGAAAAAAATAAATGGATTATGGTTACAGGACTGATAGGGATTATCATGTCTCTCTTTTTTGTTGTCTTGTTACTTATACCAATTCCAGGATTGGATTGTTCACTTGGGCAAGAATCATATTTTTGCCTCGTGATTTGGAGTATATTAGGAATTTTCTTTTATTTTTATTCTAAGAAGAAATATAAATAATTAGAAAATTAGTAAAAATTTGTAATTATGAGGAGTGAAGCGTTCAGTGAAAGAGAAAAAAATGATATTAAAAGACAAAACTATCCTAATCACCGGAGCCGCTGGTTTCATCGGTTCCAACCTGGTCTTAGAACTTCTAAGAGCTGACGACCCGATACATATCATCGGGATCGACAACATGAATGACTACTACGATGTCAGTATAAAAGAATATCGATTAGAAAAAATCAAGTCCATGTCAGAATCAAAACCAGATTCGACATGGACTTTTATTAAGGGCTCAATTTCAGACCGGGATCAGATTAATGCGATATTTGATGAATATAAACCGTCAATCGTAGTCAATTTAGCAGCACAGGCAGGCGTTCGGTATTCCATTACAAATCCGGACGCTTATATTGAATCCAATATGATTGGATTTTACAACATTCTGGAGGCGTGCCGTCATTCTTACGATAATGGACAGCCAGGTGTAGAACATCTTGTATATGCCTCTTCATCCAGTGTATACGGATCCAATAAAAAAGTTCCGTACAGTACAGAAGATAAAGTAGACAATCCGGTCAGCCTTTATGCAGCGACTAAGAAGAGTAATGAGCTGATGGCACACGCTTATTCCAAACTTTATAACATTCCGTCCACAGGATTACGATTTTTTACCGTTTATGGGCCAGCCGGGAGACCGGATATGGCCTATTTTGGTTTTACCAATAAACTTCGGGAAGGAAAAACGATTGAGATCTTTAACTACGGAAACTGCAAAAGGGATTTTACTTATGTAGATGACATTGTGGAAGGTGTGAAGCGTGTAATGGCGGCACCGCCTGAAAAAAGAACCGGGGAAGATGGTTTGCCGGTTCCGCCATATGCAGTATACAACATCGGAAATAGTAATCCGGAAAATCTGCTTGAGTTCGTTGATATTCTTCAGCAGGAATTGATCCGTGCAGGCGTTCTTCCGGAAGATTATGATTTTGAAGCTCATAAAAAACTGGTACCAATGCAGCCGGGAGATGTTCCGGTTACTTATGCAGATACATCCGCATTGGAACGGGATTTTGGCTTTAAGCCGTCAACCCCGCTTCGGGAAGGACTGCGGAAGTTTGCCGAGTGGTACCGGGAATTTTATATGAACAAATAAAACAAGAGTGAAAGAGAAAGGAATATGAATATGAGGGAATTTCATGAGTTAAAAATTGCAGTAGCAGGAACTGGTTATGTAGGATTATCCATTGCAACATTACTTGCACAGCATCATCATGTTACAGCGGTAGACATTATTCCGGAAAAAGTAGAACTGATTAATCAGAAAAAAAGTCCGATTCAGGATGATTATATTGAGGAATATCTGGCAAACCATATACTGGATCTGATTGCTACTACAGATGGAGAAAGTGCATATCGGGATGCAGATTTTGTTGTGATTGCAGCACCAACAAATTATGATTCCAAACGGAACTTTTTTGACACATCGGCAGTAGAATCTGTCATTGAACTGGTGATGAAAGTCAATCCGGATGCTATGATGATTATTAAAAGTACAATTCCGGTCGGCTATACACGACAGATCCGGGAAAAATACCAGACCAAAAACATTCTTTTCAGCCCGGAATTTTTAAGGGAATCCAAAGCATTATATGACAATCTGTATCCGTCAAGAATCATTGTCGGAATTGATCCGGAGGATGAGAAGGTAACAGAAGCAGCTCATACCTTTGCGAAGCTCCTTCAGGAAGGCGCAATCAAAGAAAATATCGACACGTTATTTATGGGATTTACGGAAGCCGAGGCGGTGAAATTGTTTGCGAATACATATCTCGCTCTTCGTGTTTCCTATTTTAATGAGCTGGATACTTATGCAGAAATGAAAGGCTTAAATACAAAGGAGATTATTGATGGAGTATGTCTGGACCCAAGAATTGGAAGCCACTACAACAATCCATCCTTTGGATATGGCGGATACTGTCTGCCAAAAGATACGAAGCAGCTTCTGGCAAATTACGCAGATGTTCCAAACAATCTGATCGAAGCCATTGTAGAATCCAACCGTACAAGAAAAGATTTCATTGCAGACAGAGTGCTTGAGATTGCAGGTGCATACGAAGCAAACAGCAGCTGGTCGCAGGAAAAAGAAAAGGAAGTCAAAGTCGGCGTATTCCGTTTGACTATGAAATCCAATTCCGATAATTTCCGCCAGAGTTCCATTCAGGGTGTTATGAAGAGAGTCAAGGCAAAAGGAGCAACCGTAGTTGTCTATGAGCCGACACTGGAAAATGGTTCTACTTTCTTTGGAAGTAAGGTGGAGAATGATCTGGAAACCTTTAAAAAAGAATGTGATGTGATCATCGCAAACCGTTACGATTCCTGTCTGGATGATGTAAAAGACAAAGTTTATACAAGAGATTTATTTGAGAGAGATTAATACTGTATCTTAAATAGATAGCTGATCTAAAAATGCAACTCTCCATATCAAAGGGAAACAGGAGCCCATTTGGTATGGAGAGTTTTTTTATTTTAACTCGTATTTTGAACGCAGATCATTCAGATCTGTATATCCAATAAGCTCTTCTTTCTGCAATCGGCCGATAAGAATGCCGACATCGATTCCAAGTTCCGCGGCATATTGGAGTAATGCATTTCTTGAAAAATCACCTTTTGAAACAATCATTTGAAACTTCTGTTCCGGGATCAGGATATCTTTGGAAAACTGATTCGCTGCATCCTCATCTTCTTTTGAAGTTCCATGCGGCTGATTAAGATGACCATTTAAAATATGTCCGATTTCATGAAATAGGCTGAACCAGAATTTGTCAGCAAATTTTCCACGGACGGTTAGACCCATTACGATTTTATTTCCGTCCTGAAGTGTAGCACCATGAAGAAAGGAACCGCCAATATGTGGAAGAAAGATCAGGGCAATTCCACAGTTGGATAAAAGTTGTATCAGATTCGGAGCAAAAACTTCAGGTGCAAGAGTAGTCATAGCTCGTATAGTTGAGAGAGAATCTTTTAAGTATTTCAGATTGATCGGAGCAGTTTCGCGGGATCTTGCTTCACGCTTTGCCTGCTGAGCCCAGGCTAAAAAAGCGTAGTCACTTTTGGAAGTAGAAGACAGCCTTCTGCATGCGATTTTGTTGAGCTTTTCATCTTCAATAAGGGTAAGCTGAACCACCTCAAAAAACTTTCTGAGATGGATTACCTTTTCGGTTGATTTACGAGTATCTGGAATCCACCCGTTTTTAGCCATTTCCCGGTAGGGAAGCTTTCGGACAATCTCAATATCCTGTTCCATATGATTTTCTGCATTTGCTTTCAGTATCTTCTCACGATAGATGATCTCCAGGTTGTTCCAGAACTTTGCGGGAACTCCTAAAACCAGTTCCAGACGCTCCGCGACATCAGGTGTCAAAGCAACCTCTCCGTGAATCAATTTGCTTACATGTTTTTCAGATAAATCCATACGAATTGCAAACTCTTTCTGGCTCATATCTCGATCTTCTAATTGTTCCTTAATGGTTGCCCCCGGTGGCGTGGCAATGTAAGTACGACTCTTTACCATGATAGTTTTCCCCTTTGAGTGCTGCGCATAGTTAGTTTAGTGATAATCCACGATTTCGATAATGTTTGCTGTTTGCTTTCCGTGCTTTTTCTCTGCCTGTGAAACATCCGTGCAGATCTTTTCAAGTTTTTTAGTCCTGTATGTGATTTTCAATAGGTCACCTCGATTCAATTTACCTGTGAGGTAAATTTATTATAGCGTATAATTGGTGAATGGTCAAGAAATCAAATGAACCTGTGAGGTAAATTTAATTAGTAATGTGGATGAGATTTTGTGGAGTATCTGAAGAAGATAAAGTGGATTTTCTTAAGATTAAAACGGAATTGATAATATCAGAGAAATGTGAAAAGATGTATTCATTATAACACGAAAAATAGAAAGCAACGAGTATTTTTTTGATATATGGAAAGGGTAAAAATGGTCGAGTTTTTTTGTCTTTTCGTTATTGGTATGTTACTCTATCTATATCTGAAAAGCATTCGCTTTTCGTATTTCTAAGGCGTTCGCCGAATTATTCAAATCTTATTATTGTATACGGCAGATCTAATGGCTGGCAATCGGACAGTTTCTTTTTCGCTTTTCTATCAGGATCATTTATTCCCTAAACCACTTTTTCCGATGGCAAAAATATGCTACACTTACAGCATACAGAAACATCCTTTTCCAGCGGATGAGAAGCCGGGAAAGGATCGAATTATGAGAAAAATCAAAAGAAAAAGAAAGACACAAAATAAGAAAAGACAAACTGCCCGAAGCGAAGATTTTATCATGAAGCCTTCCGTGGACTGGTGCTTCAAAGAGCTGATGAGAAATCCGAAGACGAGAAAAGGATTTATTGCAGTGCTTTTGCAGGTTAAGCCGGAAGAAATTGATGAAACGATCCTGTTGGAAAATGAGCTTCCCAAAGAAGCAGAAGAGGAAAAGCAGGGAATTCTGGATGTGCATGTATGCCT
>NZ_SPHM01000056.1:0-18417 GCF_005844125.1 Pseudoflavonifractor sp. BSD2780061688st1 E11 | reverse complement strand
CGCATGTTTATCTAACATATGTTCGATGAACATGCGTTCTTTTTTTGACTGCTCCAAAAACGCAATTTCCTATAAAGGAACAAGAACGGAGTTGATCAGTCCGTCTGTTGCAAACAAGGATTTAAAAATCAAAGAGTAGGATACAAGGGATGTCGCACAAGGAAGAAAGATACATGTACGGAAAAATCCCTTTAATCTCAGATGCTTGTTATTCAGAAGCTGCGCCAGCAAGATTGCAAGAATCAGCATGATCGGCACCTGAATAATCAGGTACAAAAATGTATTTCCGACTGATCTCAGGAACAGCTTATCCTGAAACATTCTGGTGTAGTTGTTAAAGATCGGTTCGGACCACTGCATGTTTGCACTGGAACCGGTCTGCAGTGACATGATAAAAGCCTGAATCATCGGCCAGAATGCCATGACCGCAATCAACAAAGCCGCCGGAGTTAAAAATATCCAGCCGGCCGCTGACTGCTTGGCAAGTAAGCTCATCTTTTTTTTCTGTTTCACTTGAGCCCCTCCCTTACACTAATTTCGAATAACGAGGAACGAAAACTCGTTCCCCGTTACTGTTCACTCTCTTTCAATTAAGAAGATTAGTTGCCCATCTCGAAGTTCAACTGATCTTCTGCTTCCTGCAGTGCATCCATCGTGTCTGCACCATTGATGATATTTACGATCGCAGATCCGATGTAGTTACGTGCGGAGTAGTGATAGTCACTCTGTTCAACAGTCTGTACGTGTGTTCCCATTTCAACGATGTCAGCGTAGATCGGCTGGTTGTTGAAGTATTCTACACCTTCGTTGTAAACTTCTGTCTCACCTGCCGGTGCGTATGTAGAAATCACACCGCCCTTTTTCAGTGCATTGTCATATGTTGTTGTGCTTCCTCCGAATGTGTAGGAAAGGAAGTCCTTGGCAAGGTCAACATTCTGGCAGTTGGATGTGATGTACAGAGAAGAGCCTCCGTTACTTGCATATCCTTCTCCGCCTTCCAGTGTCGGCATGCTTGTGATAGCCCATTTACCGCTGTTCGCTTTTACTTTTTCGATTGTAGGAATGATCCAGTTACCATTCATGACACCTGCAACCTGGTCACCCTGGATTGCTTTGTCTGTGTAGTCAGACCAGCTGTTTGGCATAAGAAGCACGTTTTCTTTTGCCATTTCAACAAGCTTCTCAACGATTGTTACGAGTGTTTCATTTTCTGTAATGTAAGGTTTTCCATCTTTGAACTGGGAT
This sequence comes from Pseudoflavonifractor sp. BSD2780061688st1 E11, assembly GCF_005844125.1. Taxonomy (NCBI): domain Bacteria; kingdom Bacillati; phylum Bacillota; class Clostridia; order Eubacteriales; family Oscillospiraceae; genus Pseudoflavonifractor; species Pseudoflavonifractor sp. BSD2780061688st1 E11. Next base: position 17,172 of record NZ_SPHM01000056.1, on the reverse strand, counting down.
ACGCCTTCTGCCTGAAGCATGATATATGGAAGGTCGTTTCCATCGCTGTTCATACAAAGCAGAGCTTTTCCTGTTGCGTCATATACTGCTTTACCGATTTCAATAAATTCGTCCCATGTACATCCTGTCAGGTCATCAATTGTGTATCCTGCCTGCTCCAGAAGGTCTGTACGGTATGCCGCAACAACGGTACCATTGTCTACCGGTACTCCATAGTGCTCTCCGTCGATTGTGGAGTAGTCCAGTTTCTCAGCTGCAAAATCATCCCAGTTAATGTCAACATCTCCGAGTGGTGTCCATGCATCCGGATAGTCAGCTACATATCTCTGAATGTAGTGATCCTGGAAAAGCACGATATCAGGAAGGTTGGAGTAGTCTCCAGAAGAACCTGCTGTTGTAATTGCTGTCTCCACATCTTCGGAAGAAGCCTGTTCCAAAATCTCAAGTTCGAATTCAGAATCTACATTTTCCTTATAGTCGTCTGCCGCCGCCTGAATAGCCGGAATATTGAATGCCGGGTCCCATGCGTATACAGTCAGTTTGTGGCCACCTTCTGAAGAACCGGATCCACCGCCTTCTCCTCCGTCTGAAGATCCTCCGCCAGTACCACATGCTGCAAGAGAAATTGTCATGGCACTAACCAGTAATGCTGAAATCAACTTTCTTTTCATAATAAATACCTCCTCCTTTTTCATGTCCGTCCAGTCTTTCGAACATCTTCTGAAAGTATTATATCAAGACATCTCCATGAAATGTTTGCAGATTCGTATATAAATTATGCATTTTCGATCATTTTTGTGCCATTCGCCCCGTTTTTTTTGTTTTTCCGTTATTTTTTTGTTCGATCGGTACACCCTTTTCTCTGTTTTTTTCAGCATCAGCTCCATTTCATTTGTCCATTCTGCCAAAAATGCACTTTTTTTTTGCATATTTACCTTCTGTTTTTGTCTCTTTTATCCTCTGAACCCCCTTTTTATGCAAAAAAGACCCTGTCAGGAAACATGTTTTTCATAGTACGGAGCATTTCCTCGTTCAAGTCCAGAAGAATCTTGATCTTTTCTCTCCCATCACCAATGATCATGGTGTAGTACGGAATTTCATCATCATAAGAGGTATAGTCATACTTTGCCAGACGTTCCGTTCCTCCTTTAATACGGTACTTTGCCACCTTTTCATGCCAGTTCGGCGCCACCACTTCCAGCTGATTCAAATCCAGCTCATGGGCATTTCTCCGGTGCTTTTTCCCGATAATCACATCAATCGTAAACTGATTTCCTTCCATAGTATATTCATATTCCTTCTGGCTGAACATATCAAAGGCAAAGTAAAGACAAATCAGCAGGAAGCCCGGGAGCATAAATCCCCTTGAAAACACGATGCCCATCAGAACAAACAGAACTCCAAACAAGATCATCAATATTTTCAGTACTCCCGTGCCCGGTTTTTTCTTCCTTTTCACCTGTTTTATAATCTTTGTACTGTACATTTTTACCACCCTTCCTCTGACCGCACATTAAACTGCAGAATCTGCTGTTCGTAATTTTCCGGTCTCTTTTTCCACTCCTCCGGCGCCATCCCCATAATCTTCTGAAAGTTCCGGTTAAAGGTCGAACTTGTGAAATATCCGCATTTTCCCGCAATCGTCGCAATCGGTTCATCCGTCTTTCTCAGGTACTCGCATGCCGACTGGATTCTGACCAGATTGATATATTCCAGAGGACTCATCCCCATACACTGGGAAAACACACGGCGGAAATGTGTTTCGCTGATATGAATCTGCGCTGCAATATCACTGACTTTCATCCGCTCATGGTAGTGATCGCTGATATAATCCAAGGACCGGTAAATGAGATTGTTCATCCTTGCTTCCTCACGGACTCCTCCGCCCGGCTGATCAAAAAAGGCGATATTTTTTCTGGCAATCTCCGATAGAAATGCCAGCATCATCCCTTCCGCCTCCTCGAGATAGAACATCTTCCCTTCCCGCATCGTATCCAGAATACGCTTCAAGAGCTCCGCAAGATAAGGCATTTCGTTTCCCTTTGCAAAAACTGCTTTCTGATTAATCGCCTGAATCATCTGGTCTACATATCCCGGCGCTCCCGAAACCAGCTTTCTCAACAATTGTTCCACATCGACAAACAGATATTCCCACGTACTGATATTTCCCGGCTCGCTGTTCGTTGTATGCAGATAATTTTTCGGGATCACAGTAAATTCTCCTCCTCTGAAAAGATATTCTTCTGTCCCCAGTATCATCGATCCTCTGCCTTCGTAACAGTAACCTATCTCCAGGAAATTATGAAAATGCAGATAATCAATATTCCTTCCGTAATTCTGCTGCCATTTTTCCCCTAGAAGCGCTATAATTGTCCTCTTTTCCGGCATCCGGTAGTATCTGAATTCGGCTGTCTTTTTTCTCTTCCTACTCATCGTGATACCCTCCCCGCCGTATTTTTGCTTCTCTCATCAAAACCGGCTGAATTTCCGGATAGGTCCATTTTTCCGGCAGATCCTTTGTAATCAGGATCTTTTCAATCTCGCTGTGAAGCTCCTTCTCAAACTTCCTGATTTCTGCCGTGTAGAGCATCCCGTATGTTTCTTCCCCTTCTTTTCCCTCCTCGTCCACTGAGGTTACCGAATACACACAGACCCGGTCAAGATCGAAATCCAACGCTCCGGTCTCCTCATAAAGCTCTCTTCCTGCCGTTTCGTCTATCTTCTCTCCGGGCTCCCGGTGTCCTCCCGGCACCTCGTATGTTTCCCGTTTCCGGTGTTTGCAAAACACCCATTTTCCATCATGCCGCGCAATCATCACAGCAAATTTTAAAAGGGAATCTTCCACTTCATCATAAAAACGAACTTTTACCATGGCTGTTACCTCCTGCTGTTATATTTCTTGTCTGGTCTCGCATCCTGTCTACGGAATCATTTCCCTTCTTTTTCCCCCTTCAAAACAATAATACGGCCTGCTTCCGATCATTTCAAAATGATCTCCATTCAGAAACAGGGTATCTTCTTCCGGCATGGCAATGACCGGACCACGTTCCTGCGAATACCGGAGCAGTTTTTCTGTATATCTTTCTGTCCGCTCCCGGTTCTCCTGCTCTGTCAGTCTTGAACTTCCATTCGTATAATGCGCAAACACCGAATATCCGCTCAGGGCATCAAATCCTTTCGTATCTTTCAGCCCCACTTTATTCTGATCCATAGCCGCACAGCTTTCGATATCATATCCAAAGATAATCGCGCCTGCGCTTCCGCCGAAGACAATGTCGTCCTGTTCGATATATGCTTTGATTTTCTCAAAACTTCCGCTTGCTTTCAAATCGTTCAATAATTTATATGTGTTTCCACCGCCAATAAAAATCGCGCTGTAGTTTTCCACATTTGTCCCGTCCAGTTCCTCCGCGCTTTTAACCATCTCGATATCCGGCACATCCACACACCGAAGCTCGCCCAGAACCCACTCGTGGCAGCTGTCATAGTCCGCATTTTCCATGGCAAACGGAAGATACAATATCGGTTTTGTATGATCAATCACATCGTTCAGACGCCGGCAGGCGTCTTTTGTCTGAACGCCGTCTCCTCCACCGCACAAAAATATTCTCATGGTCTGTTTCTCCTTGCTTCTATAATCGTTCTTTGATTATATCATTTTTTTCTTCCGAAGGAAATCAGATGACACTTTGCTGAGACGACAGAATGTTTTCCATCGTTTTCTGACGTTGTTTCTCCAAACGCTGCCAGATGTTCTGTATACTCCTCACCGTCCTGACCTAGGCTGATAAATTCAACATAATCATTAACCCGTACTCCGACATTTTGCAGTCCCAACCGCTCCATATAGACTGGAATCTTCATGCCGACTCTGACCAAAATCTTTTCCGTCCTTCCTCAAGCAGTTCCCGGCAGAAATCCACTCCAGTATACGTGCTTTTCTCTGAGAGCAGAGGCAGAAGCCTTGCACAAAGATCCCCGTATCCACATCCCAGATCTAAAATGTCTGCATCTGGTTTCAGCTTCCATACCGACTGTACGAGAAAGGCAAAATAATCTTCATTTCACATATGCTTCCTTGTCAGCTTTAAATACTTCTCTTGTTCCTTCCAATAAGCACTGTCCATTCTTTTCCCTCCATATTCCGTAAATCTTATGCCAGAATCCCCGGCCTGTTTACAGCGCGGTTCTATGATTTTTCAGATCTGTTCATCCCCTGCCTTGATTGGAAATGATTTTCGGAGCTGGAGATTGATCCGAATTTATCACACTAGTACCTCCAAATAATTATTAAGAATCTCACCGCATTTCAAAGTTTCCGCATATTTGACGAGCCGATTCAGGTTCCTTTCTCTCCGGCTCAGATAGTTTGTAAGAATCTCTTTCGTCTCTTCAATTCCCACTTTTTCTCTGTAAAAAACCGTATCAGCAACCGTTTTTTCTATATCATAGATCCTAAAACGGTTCTTCCCTTCCTCTACTGTACGAATTCCAAGTTCAAACCGTTCATCAGTAAAATAACTGATATGAATTTCCGGCCACTCGGGCAAAGCACTGATTTTTGCCTTTCTTCTGAGTGCTACATTTATCGCATCCGGACTAAAAGAAGAAAGCCCATAATAGACTGCCGCACTCAAGAGACATATCACTCCCGAAGGCGCATAAGCGTAGGCATAATAAAAATCCGACTCTGTTCCTCGATAGTTCATGTTTTCATAGAATTTATTATTCAGTTTACTTAGCCTTCCTTCTGACGTCAGCTTATTAATTTTGTAATAGGAAAGTCCCTGCTCTTTTAGCTCTTCCAGAGAAACAATCATCTGATCGTCAGGAATATTCATTGATTTATCCATGTTCCACCTCTCTTTCGCTCCGAATCATTTTATTTTTTTCGGCATTTTTTTGTTTTGCCGAATTTTATTTAAAAATAGCATTGGAAGTCTGGTTTGTCAAAATGCAAACTCTTATTCATTTTTCTTTTTTTCCAACGAAAAAGGACATCTCCGGAATCCATTTTCCGAAAGATGTCCTTTCTGTTTCTTCTCTCTTCCATCTATCTGCAAATACTACGCATTTTCCATCACAATCAGCGGAATCAGCATCTCTTCTTCCCGCAGTCCTGCATGGACTCCGACAAAAAAGTCTGCTTCTTCCCGGGAGGAAAAGATTGTCAGCTCCCCGGTTCCGACTGCCAGATAGTCTCCCAGCATTTCCCGGAAATCCGGATGTTCGGCTCCAGTGCCGAAAAGCTTTCTTTCCAGCACCTGTTCCTTTGTCAGCAGAAGAAACTCCTCTCCGAAAGCGTCCTGAAACGCTTTCTCAAACTGTTCTTTTTTCTCTTCTTTCACAAACAGGTTCAGCGCCCTCGGCTCGATAGACGGCATCCGCACCAGACAGTCCATGATCTCCGGATAATCGGTAATGGAAACATTTTGTGTATCCACCAGCCCATGGTCTGCCGTCACGATCAGAAGCGTTTTCTCCAGCTTATCACTTAAAGCCTGGACCTGCTGTTCCAGTTTCTGCATAATCTGTTTTGTCTGGCTGCTGTAGCATCCGGTCTCATGCATGGTGCTGTCCGGTTCGTTCCAGTACGCATAAATATATTTCTTTCCAGGCTTTCTACACAGCATTTCAACCTGTCCGCAGATTTCTTCCATGGTCTTTGGAAACGGCTCTGCAAACGGCATAACTTCATAAGCCTCCCCGCCGCGGCGGTTAATTCTCTCCACGACTGTCTCGTATCCGCAATACTTCTCAGCCACATTATAATCTGCTGCCGGAATACTGGTTCCTGTCTTCATGTTGGTGAAAACCGTAACATTCTGATCAATCCACGGATAATAACAGTCCCAGCCAAGCCATCCGTGCTCACACGGCTTCAGTCCACTTCTGATAGATGTGGTCGCCGCCACCGTAGTCGGCGGAAATACCGAGCTGTAGGAACATTTCATGTGGCTCCTAAAAAATCCGGTCTCCTCCAGATTTTTCTCCATGATCCTGCTTCCCATTCCATCCAGAAGAAATACGACAATATTTTCGTACTCCTTTTCCAGAAACGTATCCACACACGCAAGTGTCTTTTGCCCTTTTTCACGGATTCCAAAATTCTTTAAGACTGACTGCGCCAGATTGGCCAGTCCGTTTTCATAATCTGGAAATTTCAATTTCTGATCCATCTTTTCCCCCTCACATATGATCTAAAGCGCACACGTTCTAACCAAATACAATTCCTTTAAGCGTTTCTGTTCTTCCTGTCCTATTCCAAGTCCGGTTTCGATGTAATTCTCAAAGGAACCATATTCCCGGTGCGCGGTTTCAAAACTTGTGCAAAGATAGTCCTGGTCCACACTCAACGCTGTCTCCACTGCTTTAAGCATCTCTTCAGATGCACATTTTTGTCTCAGGCCGTCCAGAATCACCTGATTGGCTGCCGCCCGCATATGGTTTGTTTCCATATAATCTTCCATGATCGTATCCCGAGGCACTCCCAGAATCGTCAGAATCACTGCTGCTGAAATGCCTGTCCGGTCTTTTCCGGCAAAGCAGTGAAAGACAGTCGCTCCTTCTTCTGTCTCAAGCAGGATCTGCACAAAACTGCGGATCGCGTCTCTGGCGGTCCGGGTCGTAATAAATTCCCCATACAGCTTTTTCATATAGTCATGGAGCAGCTGTGCGTTCTGCATGTTCATCAACTGTTCCCTGCTTCCTGTCGCCTGTCCTCTTCCCATCAGCTTCTCTCCCGGGAAGAAATCAAGTACATACGCCCTGGCTCCCGGTACTTCGCAGTCCGGTGCCTTTCCCCGCTCTTCTGCTGTCCGAAGATCAACCACATTGACCACGTGATACTCTTCCTGTAAGCTACGGATCGTCTCCCCGGTCAGTTCAGACATATCTCCGCACCGCAGCAGCCGCTTTGGTGCAACTTCTCTTCCATCCTTTGTCCGGAGTCCTCCCAGATCCCGGAAATTTGCCAATTCTGCTCCAATCATATGCAGCCTCCTCCTTCGATTCCGCTTTTCTCTATACTAAAACAATTCATCCAGCAAAATATAATACCGGATCTTCTCCCAGTCCGGTGCAATTCCAAGTTCCTTGAACAACAAAAGATCGTCATAACCGGAATACGCTTTCCCGTGAAATCTTCCGCTGTAATTCTGGGAAAGGCTCCGGTAACAAAGTGCGATGTCGCACCATTTATCTGCAATCCCTGCCCGTCCAAGATCAAGATAGCCTGTCAAACGGTCTCCTTTTCCAAATACATTTGGCAGGCAGTAATCGCCGTGGGAGAGAACTGCTTCTTCCTCCGGCCGGTTTCCGAAAAGCCAGTCCAGAAGTTCTTTCGGACCGCGAAATCCCTCCGGGCCAAATGTATCCGGCTCTACATTGTCAAGATCTACCAGCCCCTGTTCCACCTGCTCTGCCGCCCGCATCAGCTTGTGATCGAGCCGGCAGTCGGCCGGACATCCGGAAAGATCCACTGCCCACAGTCTTTTTAATCCTTCTGCCAGCACCTTTGTCTGAAGAACAGGATTTCCCATGTAAGTCTCCATTCCGCCGCCTTTCAGTTGGCGGCACAAATAGTAATGAAAGTTTCGACTTCCTCTGTCTTTTGCTTTATATTGAAAGCGAGAAGCTATACTACAAAACACGGGAGGAGGAGTCGTAAAAACTCTCTCGTTTTAGACAGCATGTAAATCAGTGTAAGTTCCACCTTGCAAGCACAAATAAGTGGCTCTGTTAGACCGTACACTAAGAATTGTTTTAACTCTTGTTAAATGTGTGGTGGTTCAGTCAATGGCTTCTCTCTATTTTTCAGAAAGGAGCTTTTGTCTATGAAAGTTGTTTATCAAACCTGCTGTGGCGTCGATGTCCACAAATCTTTTCTCGTTGCCACCATCATCAAAACCACTTCCGGAGTTCAGCCTTCTTATCAGAAGAAACGTTTCTCCACCTTCAACAACTCCATTCTTGAGTTTAAAAAGTGGCTGTTGGATAATTCCTGTCGTGATGTCTGTATGGAATCTACCGGTAAATATTGGATTCCTGTGTTTAACCTTCTGGAAGACGAATTAAACGTCACTATCGCCAACCCCAAATGGGTCAAAGCTGTCAAAGGGAACAAGGATGATACCAAGGATTCCAAATGGATTGGGGATCTGTTCAGACTGGGGCTTGTGCCGGGAAGCTATATACCGTGCAAACCAATCCGTATTCTCAGAGAGTTTGCGAGATACCGGTATAAACTGACTTCCTGCAGAAGCAGCGAGAAAAATCGGTTTCAGAATGCGCTTACCGTCTGTAATGTCGCATTAGATTCGGTTGTTTCCGATATTTTCGGGAAATCAGCCACCTCTGTGATCGATTACCTTCTCGAACAGTCCGACAATTCCATCAACCACGAAGAAATATCCTCCAGACTGCTTCGTTCGCTTAAGAAGAAGTCCGAGAGTGTCATTGAGTCCATCGAAGGTTATCAGATGACTGACGCCCAAAAATATCGCATGCGCCTCGTCCACGCACACATGGATTATATCACATCCACGATTTCAGATATAGACTCTATGATTGATTCGTTGGTTGAACCTTATGAAAATGCTGTCCAGTTACTGTGTACCATCCCCGGAGTAGACCGCAGCAGCGCGATCACGATTATCTCTGAGATTGGTACGGATATGACACAGTTTTCAAACTCCAAACGTTTATGCTGCTGGGCTGGCCTGACTCCCGGTAATAATGAGTCAGCCGGTAAGAAGAAATCTGTCCGGATCACACGTGCCGGCGTCTACCTTAAACCTGCATTGGTACAAGTTGCCCATGCAGCCGTGAAATCCAACAAATCTCCTTATTACAAAGCCAAATATGAACGCATCATGAAACGTCGGGGTAAGAAGCGTGCCATTATTGCGGTCGCCCGGATGATCCTCACGGCTATCTACCATATGCTGTCTACGGGAGAAGCCTGGAATCCAACCGACCTTTACCAGATTGATATGCCTGAGCCTCTGAAAAACAAACAGAAGGAAAAGGCTGTCAAACAGGCTATGAAACTTTTAATTGCTGAGGGGCTTATAAAAGAGTCGCAGCTTGTTTCTTAGCGTATTTCAACAAAATCAACCCTGTTTCAAATGGCTATTTTTCAATAGCTTGTTTCAGTGCACCATTTTTCGGCTGTTCTCTACTTTCTTTCACACTAGTCTCCTCACACATCATCTCCCCTTCCAGCCTGCTCATCAGCAGAAACTGTTCCTCTCCGGCCTCTTCTTTTGCGAGAATCCCTGGAACCGGAAGTCTGTCCTGCAGCCACTCCATCATACACAGTTCATGCTCCGTTTCCCTGCTTTTCCTTTGCACTTTCAGCACCATATCGGAAAACAGCAAAATCCGGGAGCCGGACATACCGGTTTTATCGATCTGGTACTCTTTTCCTTCTATTTGATTTCTAATACTTTGTGGTAATTCCATACTCCATTTCCTCAAACTTTTCCATTGGTTCGTACTTCTTATTTTACTCAATGGCAGGATAGAAGTCCAGTCTCTCTATCTCTGCATCAGTTTTGTTTCATAAGCCAGAAGTAACTCCCGGATCTCTTCATTCAGATCTCCAGTCCGGTCTTTTGGCGGCTCCTGTTCCAGCCGGAAATAGAAGTCCACGTCCACTTTCGCCTTGTGAGGCCAGCCTCTCCTATTCTCTTTCACATCCCGTACATGCATCCGGACCTTGGCGCATTTCTCTTTCAGAAGAGGAATCAGGCAGAAGTACAGGTAGTCCTCGTCAAAGGACAGATGCCCCAGTACCTTCCCTTCCCGGTTCTTTACGAGAATCCGGTGTCCCTGAAATGCTTTTGGATAAATGGGAGCTCCTTTTTTCAGTTCTCCCGTTGCCCGGAAAGCTTCGCCCGAGCCTTCTGCGCCGACCCACGCCCGGAACTGATAAACCGCCCTTCCCTCCGAATCGATCATCTTCGGCTTTGCCGCTTTTCTCAGCGCCGCCAACGGATCAATGAACTGCCGGGTGAGAAGATGAAAGAGCTTTGCCTGCACCTGAAAGCGATGGTCGCTTTGCAGGGTATCCTCTTCCCGGAACGTCCCCTGTCTTCTCTCCACCTGTTCCAGCAGCTCTTTCGCAGCATGACGGAGGCTTATAAGAAACAGACTGAATTCTTCTTCCTCCGGGTCCCACATATACTTCCCCCGGGCCGCCTGATAATACAAAGGCTCCCCTTCCACATCCATACTGTAATGCAGGTAGACATTTCGTTCGCAGAAGGCATCCGCATTGACTGTGCCCGTCCATTCCCATTTCCGCCTTTTTCGTGCAGACCGCAGGATCGGGACTTCCTGTTTCATCAAAAGGTGATAGGCTTCATTCATCTGCTGCACCCGCCTGATCTGTTCCGGCCGGTCCGATCCCAGAGCGTCCGGATGATACCTCCGCATCAGGCTGCGGTACTTCTTCCTGATCTTCGCTTTATCCTCGCCCTGCACCACATCCAGTATCTCCATCGCTTCTTCCAGATTCATGCCTCTTCTCACCTCATTTCCTCTGCTGCTGTTTTCCGTCAGATCCGGACAGCCAGTTCTAGTGCAATCATGGCAATCCGGTCTTTTTCCATCAGTTTTGCGTCATTGCCAAGACTTCTTATATCCCATTGTTCCGCGTCTAGATTATCCGCCGCATAGAAAAACTGAAACAGTTCTCTTCCCCGGAATCTGGCTGCAGCTGCATTGGCGGAACATTCCATATCCACACAAATGCATCCCTGCTCTTTTCTTCGTCTTCAACCATTCTTTCCATTGTAATTCTGGAATAACATGCCACGGCAGTTTCCGGCATCTCTGCAATCGGATCTACAAAATCTTCAGCATTGATTACCGCCTTTTGCGATGGATCAAATTCCTTTAGAACCATACTCATTCTCCTCATTCCCTAAAACAGTACTTCCAGTTTTTCATTTTGAGATGCATTTTCCATCCGAACCAGAATTTCCTCTGACGCCGTAGCTAAATATGACAACATCTCAGGCTCTTCTTCCCCGGCACCTTTCAGAAACAGTTTCAATGCCAGCTTAAATTCTTTTTTCAGATCCTCCCGGCTCTCGTTTTGAAAAACAGTTTTAATTTTATTATAATCTGTTTTGTCAAACTGTTGCCCTGTAAATGGCTTCTCTGCAAAGAGATGTCCTGCAAAATGGAAAAGGAAAATTTCTGCCAGATTGATGATATTCTCCCGATATTCTTCATCATACCGGAGCAATATCGAAATGATATTGCTTTCTGGAAAAAGACGAAGGAAACGCTGTTCATACTGGATGCAGACAAGCCACTGAAAAATGCAGTCAATTCCTGTGTATGCAGACAAATCTTTCAGCACCGGATAGTCCAAAGTCAGAATGGTTTCCTGCGGTGCAAACCGGACATCATACCACTTAAAAAACTCCGGAATTCCTTTTGTCATAGTGTCCTGAAGGCACTGATTTTCATAGGAATGAAATTCCGGTAAGATCTGATGGTAAAGTTTCAATGCAGTTTTTGTTTTGCGCTCCACAGCTTCCGCTCCAATATGGTATATTTTCTCCGCTGTCATTCTTTCCGGTGCCGCCACCGCATATTCCGTCTCCCGCTCTGCTTCCCGAATACAGTACAGGACTGCTTCCATCAGTTGTTCCGCTTTTTCGTAAGTAACCGACGTACTCTCTCCTGATGTGTATTTTTGCGCCAGCCATCCTACAAGAGGTATCAGTTCTTCCATTTCATACTTCACAGACATCACCTCCAGCAAAGTTCCCGCAGTGCTTCCATGTACAGTTCATGATCCCATCGTGTTACTTCATCAAACTGTCCGTACTCATTCCGCCCGTCCGATACCCGGAAACCGCTGTATCCGGCACGGATTGCCTGGGCAAAATTACTCAGGCAGGTGCTCTCCAGATAATCCAGATCCCCAAAACAGATTTCTTCGTACTGCTCTTTCATAAAATGAAGCAACTCGTCATCTGTGATTTCATCCATCATCTCATTTTTGTACAGATAAAAAATATCCTGCAACCGGATCAGAGTTTCTACATAATGCTCCTGATCCAGATACGCCGAGTCGCAGAACTCATCGATGATCTTCGGCAGAATTCCTTCACCAAACTCCACTCTTTTCTGCTCTTTCAATGCCCTTCCCCGTTCTTCCAGAATGAGGCCTGCCTCCTCTTCACTTAATGTGAGCCCATAGCGTTCTGCCCGTTGATTCGTCTCCAATACCTTAGCCAGCTGATTCTGTCTTTGCAATAACTGCATCCAGTCTTTTTCCATACACACGCCCCCTTTTATTTTGAGAGCCAAGTATAGCACCGGTTGCTAAGGTTTGCCAGACTTGAATTTTGGGCCATTTTGTGGTATTATAATAGCAGAAAAAGAGGCAAAATGCCTCTTTTTTTCGTTCTATCAATTTGAATCTGTGCTGACAATCAGCCGGATTTTTTCTTTCTTCATCAATGCGACAACTTCCTTGATATTATGGACATTCTGCTCTGTCTCAATTCCACCGAATCCCACCTGATCCAGATCATGACAGTCGCTGCCGGAAACCAGCTTCAATTCCGGATATGCCTTTCTCCATTCATCCAGTTTTTCATTGTGATTTCCGCTGTTCGGACGCTGATTGTATTCCACTCCATCTAAGAATTCCGGTTCCCGCGGTACACATGGTTCCCGGAACGGATGTGCCTGATAAAATACCGCCCCGCAGGAATGGCAGAGATGAAAGATTTCTTCCTGACTTAAAAAACAAAGATCCGGGTGTTGGAATAAAAAGTCCTCGTCGATCCCGTAAATCAGGAAATCTTCCTCGTTCGGTTCCAGTCGGATTTCCACACCAAGCATAACCTGAATTCCATACTTTTCTTCTGCCGCTTTGGCTTTTCTGTATCCCAAAAGATACCGTTCTATTTTCTCCTCGTCCGTCTTTCCAAACTCGTTCAGCAAAACGGAGTCAAAGTGATTTGTAATCACAAGCGCATCGTATCCCGCTTCAGCATATGCTTTCACGATCGACTCTGCATCTGCTTTTGCGCAGGGACTTCCCTCGCTTGTATGGACGTGCATCTCAATTTTCATAACATTTCTCCTTCCTGTCTCACATCGGAAACAATGTCATCTGCTCGTAATCCGCCTGTCGTTTCAGTTCTTCCGGCGTCTGGCACAGCATTGCTTCAGCCGCTTTTTCGTCCCGGAGCCAGTCCTCGATCTGATCCGGTCTTAGAATCAGCGGCATCCGGTCATGAACCGGTTTCATCGATGCATTTGCCTCTGTCGTCAGGATCACAAAGCGTTCCTCATTCTCCATGATATCAAAAAATCCTGCCAGATAAAGGATTTCCCCATCCAGGCTTACAAAGGTATTCTTCTCTTTCCTCTGATTCCACTCGTAAAAATGGCTTACAGGGATGACTGCCCGGTGATACCGGACTCCGTCCGCGAAAATCTTTTTCTCCAGAACGGATTCAGCCCTTGCATTGATCAGCACGCCGCTCTTTTGAATCCCCGGATAGCCCCATTTTACACCGGAAAGACAGATTCCTTTTCCATTCCACTTCAGAATCAGCGCCCGTTCTGTCGGGCGGATATCACGCCCCGGACATACGTTTTTGGCTTCGCTGTCCGTCTCTGTTGCGAACGCTTTTAGTTTCTCCAAGATTGTCTCATCGATGTAAAACAGGCTGCACATCTTTTGTTCCTTTCCGGCGGCTTCTTATTTTATCGCTTTTTTGATCCACTGATTCACCTTGTTCTTCGCGTCCTGAATTCCTTTACGGATCGGGTACACAAGATCAAGCTCTGATACGATCTCATTTCCTTCCAGCGCCTTATGGAAGTTCTTCCATGTATTTCTCATATTACCACCATTGCACACCAGAAGATAGATCTTCTTTCCTTTTATTTGATTTTCACTCAGAAATGTGTTGACTGCCGGCGCATAGGTGCCAAATCAGCACGGAGTTCCGATGATGATATTGTCATATTCATCCAGATTGACCTGATACGGCGCAAGCTGCGGCTTCTTTTTCATGTAGACCTGTACGCCTCCCCACACAAAACGGAACATGCTTTTCGTCGGTTTTTCATCTGCCACGGTAAGTTTCAGCACATCGGCGTCGATTGCCTCTTTCATTTCTCCTACAAGTGCCTCTGCATTTCTTTCATAAGAATAATAAACAATTAAAAATCTGTGCTTTTTTTGCTTCGATTCTTGACTCTCACGCTGCGTGATACGGTATGATAGGGATAGAAGGAGTGGAGCACATGAAGACAATAAGTCAGATCGCAAAATTGAGTGGAATCAGTGTACGAACACTGCAATATTATGATGAAATCGGACTGCTGAAACCGTCCAGCCTCTCGGAATCCGGATACCGCCTGTACGACGAAGAGGCCCTTGGAAAACTCCAGCAGATCCTGACGTTGAAAGAACTTGACTTTTCACTGAAAGAAGTTCAGCAACTTCTGAGTGGGGCAAAATCTGACCGCGCTGCGGCATTTTGCAGGAAAAAACATCAATTTTTAATTGAACGAGGGCATCTTGACCGGCAGATCGAACTTCTGACCCGCTTGGAAGAGCGCGATACGATTGATAATCTCCAAGAATATGATCTTGCTGAATATTTCCGCGCACTGGAAGAGTTCAAAACCAGTCACAAAGATGAGGTTATTACCTACTGGGGAAGTGAAGAAAATTTCGACCTGTTTATTCAGCAAATCCGTAAAAGCGAGGCACAGGCTGCCCGCCTCGCCGTCCAGGAATTCGGCAGTGTCGAGGCGTACACTGAGGCAATGAAATACAATCTGGAACATTTTTCAGAAATCATGAAGAAGTGGCAGGCCCAGATTCCAGAAGAGTTGAAAGCGAAAGATCCGTTTGTCAAACTCGCCTCTCATAAAGGAGAACCCGTTTCCTCAGATGTTGTTCAGCAGCTTGTCCGGGATGCAATTTCCCGGGCCAGAGACACCGCATCTTCGGAGCTGTTCTGCGATCATGCATCTTACTGCGATCTGATCATCGAACTTTACTCCGGTGACTACATTCAGGCTGTCACAGACACAAAACACGGAACCGGGTCCGCTGAATATATTGTCAGCGCATTTCAGTATTATCTCGAGCACTTTCGGGATGAAGAGTAGATGATATTAGGAAATTCAGAGTAAGCCAAAAAAAGCCCAAGGGTATCCAAATTTAAAGAGAGGGTACCTTCATGAGGGTGCTTTAAGAGGGTTCTTCATGAGGGGTTGCTGATAAAGCAGCATAAGGGGTGTTCCAAAATAGATGAGTAATTCATTTATGGAGGAGCTCCCTTTTCATGCCTAAAAGTGCAGGTGCGAGACGGGGGTGCCGCTCGATCATCTAATCTGGTGATTTTGCGACACCCTCTTATGTATCATGGTGCTACTGACTGTGTCCATTTCGTAAAGGGCTGTCCTGCGTCATATCGGCTTCGCCTTGTTCCCTTATCTCGCTAATTTTCTTTAACTTTAAATTTATAATCTGCGGGAACAGTATTTTGCAAAAGTCCTTTAATAAGTGTTAATGCTTGCTCATCTGCTGACTCTAGCACACCCATTTCCCCCAATTCTTCTCTTGCATCTTTTTCTGCCAACTCCAATGCCTTGTTACCATCTTCCTTTTCATCGACATTAAACAACGCAAAACCACTATCATAATATTTGATTGTAGATGTATCTATCTTAACATCTTGTATCTCCGCCTTAGGAATAGTTAACCATACTGTCTCATTCGCATCATCAACTTCTGGTTTTACTTTCTCCAAATCAATTCCCACTCTTGCATTCGCCTCATATGTCATAAGGAAATCCGACCTATTAAAAATTGGAATCCCTTTATCATGGTATTGTAAAAAGCCTGTATAATTTAGCTTAACAGTAGTTAATTCTCCTACTTTGGACAACTTAGTTCCCAAATACTCTCCCGTTATCTTTTCTTCATCATTATACAGGAAAATACGTACACCTACTGCTACAACTATGATCAATATCAGGAATAACAAAATTTCCCTTATCCATTTATTTGCAATTATATTTTTCCAAAAATTCTGTTTTTGCTTTTCATCCATTTCTTCCTTTGTCCTCCATACATGATTTAGAAAAACATAATAAATATTGCTCTAACTATCAATAGCAATAACAAGCACAATACGATTAGAATAATTACTTTCTTCAATTTCTTTTTAGACTTCCATTTCTTTCCCATTTTCTTTTCTCCATTCAACATATTCATCTACATCTGATTGAACCAGTTTCCAACACGCTGCTACTACAGCAGCATCGTCAAAATATCCCAAAACAGGAATACTATCTGGTACTAAGTCAATCGGAGATGCAAAATACGTTAATGCACTTATAATAGCAATAATAGTTCCTATCGGAATATCTGTATATTCTTTTTTTGCATAATTTTTAAGTAAAGAAGCCATCACTGGAACAACTGCCAATTTATCTCCTGCTATTGGAATAATTTTTAATTTCTTTTCTAGTCGCTGTAAGAATTTTTCCAGCTTGTCTTCATTTTTCAATAATTTCTCTGCTTCTTCATACCTTTTTCCAATTCTTCTAATGCCTTTTGTTCATCAATTTCTTTTTCCATTAAATTTTCTCTCTTTCCTTTTTCTATAATACAATACTGCCATAATAGATATTGTAATTTTCGCGAATTACTAATTTTTATTTTACCATTTTTCTTTCTCTAAGTCATTTTATTTTCTCAACAAACTCATCGCATCAAAAAAACTCCTTGCCTGTATGTTACTCTCCCATATTCTACACTTCTCTTATTCATAGCCCAAAATCTTCCATGCTGATATTTCCGAGTTCTTTGACGGCTGATATAATTTGCTTCGAGTAAATCTCAGTCAAATCAGAGCAAATTAATATAACACTTTATATGTAAGTCAATTTAAAAAAACCGTAATTTCGAACTTTACAACATTTTGTAACACGATATAAACCAGTCCTATAATCCCTCTTCCTTTAGACAACTTATAAACAGAGAAAACCCGCCATTTGAGAGACTGACGGGTTTTCTCTTAATTTGATAACTAAGACTTCCCATACCTTAAATGGGCTTCGCACCTTGAAAATTCAATATTTCAGCTAACAAAATAGAGATTTATG
>NZ_SPHM01000055.1:0-19297 GCF_005844125.1 Pseudoflavonifractor sp. BSD2780061688st1 E11 | reverse complement strand
GGAAGTAGGGATTTTCTCTGCTTCCCTTTTTATTTAGGAAAAATTCCTATTTTTGCCAATAATAATTATACACTAACTCCTCCTCCTTCTTTCTGCCGCAGTAACGTTCTGGAAATTCACGATTGCTCTGCCCTGCATTTTTCCTTATAATGAAGGTACGAAAGGAGCCCGTCTCATGAAAAAAGAAGGTTATTACTCGACCGGTGAGCTGATGAAGCTTGCACACATTACGAAAAAGACCATCCGGTATTACGATGAACATAATATATTGAAACCATCCTATGTCGATCCTGCTACCAGAACCAGATTCTATACGGACGACGATCTGGCACGCCTGCAGCAGATCCTGCTTTTAAAGGCTCTTGGGTTTTCCCTGTCCGATATTATGGAGATGACAATCAATGCTTCGGACACGCACTTTATGATGGATTCCCTGAATCTTCAGAAAAAGCTTGTGGAGGACCGCATCGAACAGCTGCAGATCGTAGCCCGCACCATCCAGGAAACAACCCAGCTGATCTCAGACCATAAAACGGTCAACTGGAGCAACATGCTGAGTCTGATCCATGATCTCGGTATGGAAACCAGCATGAAAAATCAGTACCAGAATGCCTCCAATATTTCCGCCCGGATTCACCTCCATACACGTTACGCGCACAACCGACAGAGCTGGTTCTCCTGGATCCGTGAGACGGCACCGTTTTCTGCCGGTATCCGGGTACTGGAAGTCGGATGCGGGGACGGCACATTCTGGAAAGAAAATCTGGACACCCTTCTGGATAATCTGGTTGTCGTCTTATCCGATATCTCAAACGGGATGCTTCGTGACGCAAGGCGTACACTGGGAGCTGACTCCTCCCGCTTTTCTTTCCGGACCTTTGACTGTGAGACAATTCCCTATGGGGACGAAAGTTTTGATCTGGTCATCGCAAACCATGTTCTTTTTTACTGCGATGACATCTCCGCCGCCTGCGCGGAAATTGCAAGGGTGCTGAAACCCGGCGGCACCTTTTTGTGCAGTACCTATGGTCAGGAACATATGAAGGAAATCTCTCAGCTTGTTTCCTCCTTTGACGACCGGATCGTCCTTTCTTCCACCAAACTGTACGACCGGTTCGGAAAAGAAAATGGAAGAGACATTCTTTCCCCTTATTTTTCCCGGATCACATGGAAACAATACGAGGACTTTCTGACCGTGCCGGACCCGGAGCCTCTGATCTCCTATATTCTGTCCTGCCACGGCAACCAGAACCAGTACATTCTGGAACGTTATAAGGAATTTTCAGCCTTTGTCAAAAAGCAGACAGACCCTTCTTTTCATGTCACGAAAGATGCCGGCTGTTTCCTGTGTGTCAAATAAATTTCAGTTTTTTTCAAAAAAGGCTTGCAGGTGCCCCAGGGGCACCTGTTATGATAGGAACAACAGGAAAGAATAAGACTGAAAAAAGATAAAATCATGTAACGATCAAAGGAGGTTCATATGAAAGGAATCATTCTTGCAGGCGGCTCCGGAACCCGCCTCTACCCACTGACCATGGTCACATCCAAACAGCTGCTTCCGATTTACGACAAGCCGATGATCTACTATCCATTGTCTGTTCTGATGAATGCAGGCATCCGGGATATCCTGATCATCTCCACACCGCAGGACACACCGCGGTTTGAGGAGCTTTTAAAGGACGGAAGCCAGTTCGGAATCCAGCTGTCCTACGCAGTACAGCCAAGCCCGGACGGACTTGCCCAGGCATTTATCATCGGAGCGGATTTCATCGGTGACGATTCCGTTGCCATGGTGCTCGGAGACAATATTTTCGCAGGACACGGACTGAAGAAGCGTCTGAAAGCTGCCGTAGAAAATGCAGAATCCGGAAACGGCGCTACTGTTTTCGGTTACTATGTAGATGATCCGGAGCGCTTCGGTATCGTTGAATTCGACTCCGAGGGCAAGGCTGTTTCTATTGAAGAAAAGCCGGAACATCCGAAGAGCAACTACTGCGTGACAGGACTTTACTTCTACGACAATCATGTTGTCGAATACGCGAAGAACTTAAAGCCGAGTGCCAGAGGAGAGCTGGAAATCACAGATCTGAACCGGATCTATCTGGAAAAAGGTGCTCTGAATGTAGAGCTTCTGGGACAGGGATTCACCTGGCTGGATACCGGAACCCACGAAAGTCTCGTAGATGCTACCAACTTTGTGAAAACCATGGAAACACACCAGCACCGTAAAATTGCCTGCCTCGAGGAGATTGCATATCTGAACAACTGGATTTCCAAAGAGGATGTGCTGAAAGTCTACGAAGTATTAAAGAAAAATCAGTACGGCCAGTATTTAAAAGACGTACTGGATGGAAAATATCTTGACGCACTGCGTTAGAATGGATTTCAGGAGGAAAAGAAATGAATATTATCGTAACCGGAGGAGCCGGTTTCATCGGTTCCAACTTTATTTTTCACATGTTAAACAAATACCCGGACTACCGGATCATCTGCCTGGACTGCCTGACCTATGCGGGTAATCTTTCCACTCTTGCCCCGGTCATGGACAATCCGAATTTCCGTTTTGTGAAGGAAAGCATCACAGACCGTGAAGCAGTATACCGTCTCTTTGAGGAAGAGCATCCGGATATCGTGGTCAACTTCGCTGCAGAAAGCCATGTAGACCGTTCCATCGAAAATCCGCAGGTTTTCCTTGAGACAAATATCATCGGTACTTCCGTCCTGATGGACGCCTGCCGCAAATACGGTATCCAGAGATATCATCAGGTATCCACAGACGAAGTTTACGGCGACCTTCCGCTCGACAGACCGGACCTGTTCTTCACGGAAGAAACTCCGATTCACACAAGCAGCCCGTACAGCTCCTCCAAGGCAGCTGCCGACCTTCTCGTGCTTGCATACTACCGCACTTACGGACTTCCGGTGACGATCAGCCGCTGCTCCAACAACTACGGGCCGTACCATTTCCCGGAGAAGCTTATCCCGCTGATGATTATCAACGCGCTGCATGACAAGCCGCTTCCGGTTTACGGAGAAGGAATCAATGTCCGCGACTGGCTCTATGTGGAGGATCACTGCAAAGCCATTGATCTCATCATCCACAAAGGACGTGTCGGAGAAGTTTACAATGTCGGCGGACACAATGAAATGAAAAACATCGATATTGTAAAAATCATCTGTAAAGCACTTGGCAAACCGGAAAGCCTGATCACACATGTGACAGACCGCAAGGGCCATGATATGCGCTACGCGATCGATCCGACAAAGATTCACGAAGAGCTTGGATGGCTTCCGGAAACAAAATTCGAGGATGGAATCCAGAAGACAATCCAGTGGTATCTGGACAACCAGGACTGGTGGGAAACGATTGTTTCCGGTGAATACCAGAACTACTATGAGGAAATGTACGGAAACCGTTAGGCTGCCGTCAGAAACATCAGGAAGGAGTCAGTCATCATGAAAGTATTTGTAACCGGTGTGGCCGGCCAGCTCGGCCATGATGTCATCAACGAACTGACAGAACGTACCAGTAACCAGGCAGGAAATTACACCTGCACCGGTTCTGACCTTGCCCCGGAGTACAGCGGAGCTCAGGACGGTACCGCTGTCACAAAAGCACCGTATGTCTCTTTGGATATCACCGATGAAGCAGCGGTAGAACGCGTCCTTCTTCAGGAATCTCCGGATGTGGTCGTGCACTGCGCGGCATGGACTGCCGTGGACCTTGCGGAAGATATGGAAGAAAAAGTGCGTCAGGTCAATACCGTCGGAACGGAAAATATTGTCAAAGCAGTAAAGAAACTCGATGCCTCCAGACCGGAAGGCTGTAAGATGGTTTATCTGTCCACGGACTATGTCTTTGACGGACAGGGGACAACCCCGTGGGAGGCGGACTGTAAAGATTATGCTCCGCTTAATATCTACGGAAAGACCAAGCTCGAAGGAGAACTTGCAGTATCCGGACAGCTGGAAAAATATTTCATTGTCCGCATTGCATGGGTATTCGGACAAAACGGAAAGAACTTTATCAAGACCATGCTCAATGTCGGCAAAACACACGACAAACTTACAGTAGTCAACGATCAGATCGGAACACCGACCTACACTTACGATCTTGCGAAACTTCTGGCAGACATGATCGAAACAGACAAATACGGCTACTATCATGCAACCAACGAGGGCGGATATATCAGCTGGTATGATTTTGCTGTGGAAATCTTCCGCCAGGCAGCTGAACTTGGTCATCCGGAATACGATGCAGAGCATCTCACCGTACTTCCTGTTACCACGGAAGAATACGGCGTATCCAAAGCAAGCAGACCGTTTAACAGCCGCCTGGATAAATCCAAGCTGGTTCAGAACGGATTTACACCGCTGCCGGACTGGAAAGATGCTCTTCACCGCTATCTGACCGAACTGGAATTTTAATAACAGAAACGTTGCGAAAGGAGATCGATTGAAATGGGACAGATCACAGTAGAAAAAAATGTCGGCGGAATCGAGGGCCTCTGTGTCATCACACCGGCCGTACATGGCGATAACCGCGGATATTTTATGGAAACCTATAATCAGAATGATATGGAAGAAGCCGGCCTGCATCTGAATTTTGTACAGGACAACCAGTCCAGCTCCACAAAAGGCGTTCTGCGCGGCCTGCACTTCCAGAAACAGTTCCCTCAGGGAAAACTTGTCCGCGTCATCAAAGGCTCCGTCTTTGATGTGGCTGTGGATTTAAGAAAAGACTCCCAAACATACGGAAAATGGTACGGAGTCGAACTGACCGAAGAAAACAAGAAACAGTTTTATGTACCGGAAGGCTTTGCACACGGCTACCTCGTCCTGTCCGACAGCGCCGAATTCTGCTACAAATGCACAGACTTCTATCATCCGGGCGATGACGGCGGACTGGCATGGAACGATCCGGAAATCGGCATTGAATGGCCGGAAGTGACCGGAACTTATCCGGGAAGCGGAGCCTGCGCGGGATATACTCTCTCCGACGGTACACCGCTGAATATTAATGAAAGAGACCAGAACTGGCCGGGCATCAAAGACGCATTCCAGTTCTAAGTCCATTTGAAGCTTTTTAGAAAACCAGGCACCTGCCGCAGACCGGGAGCGGACTGCTCTCCTGCGATAGTGTACCTGGTTTTTCTTGTCTTTTCAGACCGGTCATGCTATACTACAGATTTGATACTGCAACACAATACTGGAGGAATCTTATGAGACACAAGAAAACACGACTGATTGCCCACGCGGCCATGATCGCCGCGATTTATGTCATACTGACCTGGCTCTTTGCCCCTTTCGGATTCGGCGAAGTCCAGATCCGCATCTCGGAAGCACTTACTATCCTGCCGGCCTTCACACCGGCTGCGGTGCCGGGCCTTTTTATTGGATGCCTGATCGGAAATATTCTCTCAGGTGCGATCCTGCCGGATATTATTTTCGGAAGTCTCGCCACGCTGATCGGAGCAGTCCTCGTCTACCGAATGCGTAACTGTAATCCTCTGCTCCTTCCAATTGCGCCGGTCCTGTCCAATACCGTGATCGTGCCGCTGATTCTATATTATGGATATGGCGTCCATCTGCCGATCCCGGTTTTAATGATCTCCATCGCGGCAGGAGAAATCGTCAGCTGCGGCGTCCTTGGCATGATCCTCTACCGCGCACTCTCCCGCTATCAGAACAGTCTATTCCGCTGGGATCACTAGGCATCAGACAGCAAAGCTGTCGTTATCCGGAGTAAACCGAAGAGCTTTCCGGCCTTCTTCTCCTCTTGAAGCTCCGCAGGATGTGAAATACACACCATCCTGCCACGGCTCCCAGCACGTTGTTGAAAATATCGTCAAACTCAAAGAGTCCAAGCCTGAAAACAAGCTGGCTCATCTCAATACAGCCGCTCACCGCCAGGGAGGACAGCAGAACCGCCCAGAACGGACATCTCCGCAGCGCATCCGTCAAAATGAATCCAAACGGGAAAAACAGCACGATATTATTTAAAATCTCCAGGCCGAAGGCCACACTTCCTTCGAGAATCCACTTCTTATACGACCAGAACAGCTCCAGCTCATATGTATGCGACTCTCCCTGTTCCCGGAAGAAAATCGTAAAATACGCAATCGCAACGATCTCCACCACCAGACAGATGATGGCTACCGGCTCCCGCAGGATCCGGAAAAACCGGATATTCAGCCAGTGCATAAATAAAATATATAAAAATACAAAGCATGCCAGAAATGCAACCAGATAGCGGTACTCGATCACGTACAGCTTTAAAAACCAGACCGCTTTTTCAGCTAAACTCTGAAACAGTTCCCACACTTTTATCCCCTCTTCCCCGGCACTGACTCCCGCAGGATGTCCGGCACCTGTGATATTTACTTATGATATACCGATCGTCAGAAGGAATCAAGGACAAAAGAAAGAAGATTTCCTTAAATGTTTGTGAAGTGGATTTAACACTTTTCCATATCTATGCAATACTGGTACAACTCATCGTTTAATACAATTCCTCTTGCCATATCTAATATACATGCATTATCAAGTTTTACCCTCATCAGCGGATAATAACGCGCAAAGGAACATGCATCATGTTCTATGTCATCGAACATCCTTTCCCAGTCCTTATCCCTGAGCAAAACGCCTTTATTCGTTTCAACGAGCCATTTCCATTTTTCCTCTGGAGACCGGCCAAATAAATTAGAAAACTCCTTTTCTTGCAGCATTTCTCTGTAAAAGCGAAAAAAATTCATGAGCGACTGTCTGATGACCGGCTTTATCGTACTACCACTTTTGTAATTCAATAAATGATGATAAAGCGAAATATCATAGCTCTCTTCTTTCCTTCGTTTCCCTTTGAAATTCTTCCTCACTTTCTTTTTGCTTTCCGCTTCTTTTTTCAAATAGTTATCAATGATCTTATCTGAATCTATTTTCCACTTTTTTCCAAATCCTTTTCTTAAACTTTCCCGTATATCATCAAGCGGAATATAGCAGTCTACACTTCTTCTTTGGAAAGTGTCAATCACAAATTGGATTATTTTGATTTCCATACTATGGGTACACCGCATACCCTCATCAAACTCCAGAGAAACCAGATCTGTTTTCTCCTTTTTATATATTTCCATCTCCATAATACTTCTGACTAGTTTCTCATATTGTGTCCTTTCATAGTTGCACTCCTGATCAATCGATTCGTACAGACTGTTCAAATCAAATCCCCACCGCAGATATTGATCCAAAACATTATCAAATGTATCTGTTCCTATCGTTTTCCGTACAAACCTCTGTTTCCAAAATATCTTGCATACTTGACTGGAAAACACCTCTCTAAGATATTTTCCAAAATCAGCTTCTTTCTCTCCCTGATACATACGAATAAAAACTCTCATCTTTTCCGTTTCCTGAAAAGGATACTTCTGAATTCTACTCATAAAACGTTGTTGATCAAAAATATCCAGCATTTCAACAGCTTCTTCCACGTACTCATTGATCATATAAACCGCCTGTTGGCACTGCTCTATTGTCATATCTCCGAAAACAAACACGTTCTCTTTCAAACGTGTCTGAATGAGACAGGCAATCGCCAGAATCTTTACAAAATAATGTTTATCCGAAATCTCTCTTCCCCACACGATTGAAACATACTTATTCCTGCACATCCGGTTTTCTCTTTCTTCAATCATGCCATAAAGGGCATCTGTAATATCAAGATCGGCTTCTTCGCCCATCAGACCTCTGGATAAGGAAAAGTCCGCTCCTATATACAGATCCTTGTAGTCCCCGGAAATCCTCCATTGTCTCTCTTTCTTTCCCTTTTCCAATACATACTGTTCTTTTACCGGGACAAGGCATTCCACCCAAAGCCCTCTGACCGGGATTTTCCTTACCTCCGCCATTGAAAATCTCTGTACTACTTCTGCTGTTTCATCGTAAACATTTGCCCATTCTTCCTTCGTTACAGCCTTCGATATCACAATATGCAATTTCATTTTCTTCACCCCTTTTTATCCGTATTTACGTTTCGTTTATACGAATATTAGCACAAATAAAAACAGCTGTCAAACTGACAGCCATTCTATTTCATGTCTTTTAAAGCACTCAGATATCCCATCAACCGCTCCTTTTGTCTGGGTGCAAAATCTCTATATGTTTCCAGTAGAATGCTTTCTTCCCGGTTCAATGGTATGATTCTATCACTGCAAGAGTGAATCTCTTTTCCCTCTTCTTCTTCAAGCAGATCATAAGGTGAAATCTGCAGCACTTCACAGATTATCATTATTTTTTCGCTGGATGGATTCGTTTTCTTTCTTTTCCAGTCACTGATTGTACTCTGGGAAATCCCCGTTCTCTCTGCAAATTCTTTCTGACTCATTTTTTTGTCTTCCAAAATCCGAAAGATTTTTTCACTGATCACCATCCACACACCTCTTCTTCTTTTTATAATGGTTATAGTGTAACATAATATTGACTAAGTTTCACAGAAAAATTATACTATTTATATAGAAAAAAATAACAACATAGTTTGGTATGTTGCTGCAAAAGAGGAGGACAATCATGAAAGACAATTCTTACAGTAAAGTGCCGGTATTTGAAAACGGACTGGCACAGCCTGTTTTCCCGTTTACGGATGGAAAAACCGGGGAAAATTATGATCCTGCAACATCTGATATCGTCAGATACTGCGTCTATGTAGAATCTGACTATGATATGGATGGAGACGGAAAACGGGATCTGATCAAAGTCCTCGTCCAGGTGCCAAGAAGCGCCGTGGAGGGCGATTACAAGGCGGCATCGTTATTTGAAGCCCGCCCGTACTGCGCCGGCGTACAGGAAGACGGCTACGCTCATATGAAAGAGGTTGCGGAAAAAGAATATCGGAAATTCGATTTCGAAGACCTGAAGAAAGAGGTCCCGCCGCGTGTTCCTACCGGTTCTATCATCCCGATGGACCTTGCGTTAAAATCCGATCCGTCCGACTGGTATTATAAGGACAAAGGAAGTACCGACAGCATGGTTTACGAAAACCTGGATAATTTCAATTACTATCTGGTTCGCGGATTTGCTGTCGTTGTCAGTGCAGGATTTGGCGCCCTTGGTTCCGACGGATTTAACTATGTGGGATCCGATTACGAACGAGATGCATTCAAATTTGTCGTAGAATGGCTGCACGGCGACCGTACTGCCTACGCAGATCGGGAAGGTACTATCGAGACAAAGGCAGAATGGTCCAATGGCAATGTGGCCATGACTGGACGCTCCTACGCCGGAACCATGCCGTTTGCAGTGGCAACAACAGGCGTGGAAGGTCTGAAAACCATCGTTCCGGTTGCCGGAATTTCCGACTGGTACAGCCAGCAGAACCAGCAGGGCGCACAGCGTTACTGGCCGAAAGAAATGCTGAACAGCTTCCTTGCATACTACTGCTCCAGCCGCTACAATGACGAGACCTTAACGGAAAAACAGCTGGATGATATTGCTGCCTTCCACCACGAACTCAGCCTTCAGCAGCTGAAATGCGGATTTGACTACGATCCGGAATTCTGGGGAAGCGGAAACTACCGCCTGCGCGCGGACAAGATCAAGTGCAGCGCTCTGATCGTACAGGGATTAAACGATGAAAATGTTTCCACCAAACAGTTTGAAATGATGCTGAAAGCCTTCCAGAAATCCGGCCAGACCTTCAAAGCGATTCTCCATCAGGGACCGCACATCACCCCTACCATGCCGAACAAAAATTACGGCATCCTGATTGATGGAAAATTCTATGATGACATCGTAAACGAATGGATTTCCCATTATCTGTACAGCGTGGAAAACGGCGTTGAGGCAATGCCGGAAGTGCTCGTTCAGACGAACTACGATCAGAGGAAATGGGAGACTGCAGATTCCTGGGATACCGATTACACGATGAAGATGGAAAGCGCCGGAACCGGCACATCTGTCATTGATACAGACTGGGAAGCTGCCGGCGTCAGCGCCGAAAACTTCGATGATGTGATGGGACAGAAATCCACCAATATGGCCCAGCGCTATGTAACGAATCCGTTCGAAGAAGCAGTCACCATCCAGGGAACGGTACGCCTGAACCTTCGCGCCGCATTAAAAGACGGCGACTCTGAAGCAGATTTCCATCCGGAAAATCCAAACGACGCCGACACACTCACCATGAAGCTCGGATCATCCCAAGTATCCGGAAGAATGGATGATGTGGAAATCGCAGTACTGCTCTGTGACGTCTGCGATGAAGCATTTGACAGTATACAGACCGTAGATCCGGAGCGAAATATCATTCCAGTAGAGACCGTCAAAGAAGGCGGCATTATCAACGGCGGAGATCTCCCGGCATTTAACGAAGCGGAATTCTCCACGGTTCACAAAACATACCGCGTGATCACACGGGCCTTCGCAGACCTGTGCAACCCGGAAGCAGGATATGAACCGGAAACCGCCGCAAACAGCATTGTACTGAAGAAAGGCGAATATCACGATTACCACGTTTACCTGAACGCCACAAGATACACCGTACAGCCTGGACACAGCCTTGCCCTGGTCATCGCAACTGAGGATCCGGTCAACTGCCTGATCCACAAGACCTACTCCATTGAGATTGATAACACTTCTGTCAATGCAGTGGTACCGGTCACAGCGGAAACAAAAGACTGTACCATGACGTTGAAGTAATTAAGAATACGGAAATGAAATGATGAATTAAAAAGACAGCCTCCAATGGCCGGAAAGCAAACTGCTCCTGACCGCCGGAGGCTGTTTGTGTGTACTGGTACGGCTGACTTCTGCCGTCTATTTTTCTATTTCAATCCCATATTTTTCACACCATTCTCTGGCAATTTTCTCATATGCCCTATCATGATACTGATACCACTGCTTTTCTATTCCGAGATCATAGAGCGCATCTTTAAATCTACGGAATGCTCCTCTTCCGATAATTGCTTCTTCTAAAATATTTTTCTTCCTGCCTTCCGGAAGTGTATCAATAAATTCTTCCATCAAACCATATTCATGGATATCATACTGTCCAGGAAGAGGAATGAAATCTTCTATAAAACCATTTTCAATTTCTTCAATCAGTTCCGGATTGTCCTCTCCATTTACCATACCGTCAAAAACCAGCAGGATTTCTTCTGATGATGTATCATAGTAATATTCACTTTCCATACCGGCAAATTCCATCGCCTCAATCACTTCATCCAGTTTCACTTTCATTCTCCCGATCCTCCCACACTATCATTTTACGATTGATTTTTAAAGCTTCCGCAACTCGTCCATCATCGCCGGCCTTTTTCCGTAACGTCTGCGCCAGTCATCAACGATCTCTTCCACCATCTTCGAACCGCCTTTTATTTTTTTCATCGAACGGAGCAGACTTACAAGATATTGATATGTTTTCCTGTCACTCGTCCGTACTGCCATTTTCTCTACTTCTGTACGATACTTTTGCAAAATCTCTTCGGGATATTCTTTCTGAAGAATTCTGCCATATTCCTGCAGCGCATACATTCCCTCACTCTTCTTCACATAATTCAAAAGCCTGTCGTAGAGCTTTTCTTCCTTGTAGAGCCGTTCTATGTGTGCGTAAGAAGGAAGTTTTTTGAATAATTCTTCCCGTTTTGAAATCCATTCTTCTTCCGAATACAGCTTTTTTACCTCTTTAAACAGTTCCAGATTCCCCGGCGAAATCTCTGTCGCCAGTTTCCAAAGCTGCGCTTCATACTCCTGCTTCCTCCCCTGAATACGATAAATATTTTTCTTCATATATTCGTAATCGCTGACCAGCCCCCGATAATTCTGATCTAAACGAATACTGTCATCCAGCGCCTTAAGTGCCTCTTCATACTTTCTTTTTCTCATGCACTGATCAATATAATAACGTCTCACCGAAGAATTGTCCCAATATTGCCGGAAGAAGGATTCTCTCTTCTCTTTTCCACCTTTTTGATTCTTTAGCAGATTCAGATAAGGAATCACCCAGCGTCCCAATTCATAATCTCTGTCCCATGATTTCTCCTGAGAAGAAGCTTTTTGAATTTTCTGTTCCATAAACTCAATTTTCAGATGCTGATATTCCTTCTCTTTAAATTCATTCACGAAGATCTGATAAATATACTCTTCCAGATAGTCGATCATAGAGCCGTTTAAGTGAGCAGCAAACCAGTCAAACATCTCTTTCTTTTCCTGTTTGCTGACATGGTCCAAAAGTCTCATCCAGTTATCATAAATCTCTTCTGCCAGCATGGCCGTTCCACCGGCGGAATCGTCCATATCAACTTCACCAAGGGTTTCGAAAATATGGTTCATCAGACGGAACGCACACATATAATTGTTCTGATCCAGCATGTCATTGACATCATCCGCAAGCATCCGCTCCAGCTCTGAAATAAATCCGTCCGCATCATAGTAGCTGATGAAGCCTCCTCTTCCCGAATAGCGGTACGCAATCTCATCAACCTGTCTCAAATACCTCTGCATATCCGTTTCCGATATGTTCTCTCCTGCAGTCCGCCGAAAACTTAGAAGCAGATGTTCGTCCTTCATCAGAATATCTGCCAGAAAATCCGTTACGATCTCCGGATCTGTTTCCCGGATCAATGTCCGGACCGCTTCCTTTTCTTCGGATTTCTTTCCAGCCTGCTTTGTGTGGTCCGGATATAACCCCTGATTCTCCCCTTCCGTCCACTCGTACAAAACGGCCGCCATATGTTTACAGTAATTTCCATCTTCCGCATATGGACAGGAACAATACATATCTACGATCTCATCATAGTCAAAATAGATTTCCACCTGATAATTTTCTGTGCCTGCCACCTTGGCAGTCACACAGTCCTCTGAAACCTCCAGATGACTTACCGCATTACACAGATAGTAATCAAAGCCCCTGTCCAAAATCCGGGAGCTGAACAATTCTTTCCAATTCATATTTCTTCTCCTACCGTACATTCTTTTGATTAAAAAAGGAAAAACGGATTCTCTGCTTCCGGATCATTATACTGTTCACAGAGCGCCTGCCATTCCGGCATATGATTTTTGATTTCATCGCACAGAAAGTCGTAGGCTTCTGAAGCGATTTTCCCATGATATTTCATACTCTTGTAAAATTTCTTAATACTTGCAGCTGTACTTTTGATTGACGCAGGTGTAGACCACATGCATTTGCGGATAAAGAACCAGCCAAGAAAATCATCTATTCTATAAATTCCCTCATCAAATGACAACGGTTCTTCGTATAACAGATATTCATTAATATAAAAGTCCACGTTGCTAAGATGCCGTCGAATGGTTGCTGGTTTTAAATTCGATAAATCCTCTCGAAAGACAGCCAGAAGTTCTTCATTGTCTTTCCTGATTCTTTCGTATTGTTTTTCATATTCTTCCAAGTCATATTCTATTTCTTCCATCTGTAAAATCGCCTCGTTTCTTTGGTTATCTGATATCCATATGCAAGACATCTGTTTTATGTAAGTGTAACACATTACAACGATTCGTCAAAAGCATTTTTTATAAACAACAGAGAATTTTTCAAGGGATTTTAGATAAACTGTCCACCCTCTCTTGCATTTTACACTCAAATGTCCTATACTATCCTCACATTTATTCGCGGAAGTTTTCTCTTCTGCCTAGATGGAATAATCCGGCCGTTCGGCCAACCGTTTTCATTGTTTATTTTTCACAGGAGATTCTGAAGAACTGTTCGGAAAATGTTGAATTTCTCCCAGCTCATTGCTACAATATTCTTAAGATTCCTGTCTGTTTTTCAGGTCTCCTTCCAGTCGAAAGGAGTGCTTTTATGCAAAAAACAGACAGAACAGAGACTACTAAAAATACGACTTCACGTGACGCAGTAAAAAACACCAAGATCAAGGACAGCGGAGCAAAACTGATATTCAGAGATCCTGTCCTCTGCGCTCAGTTTCTACGAGGTTACACGGATATTGAATTGCTGAAAGATGTACAGCCGGAAGATATTGAAGATATCACAGAGCAGTTCCTTCCCCTCCTGCAGGAGGCGCGGGACTCTGATTCCGTCAAAAAAATTCATCTGAAAGGCAATTCCGATATCGATACGCTGTATGTGATTGCCCTGATTGAACATCAAACGAAAGTAGATTTTGATATGTCTTTTCGCATTCTGCGCTATATCGTCTACATTTTGACGGATTATGCGTCTGAAATGGAAAAGATCCATGAGGGCATCACATCCACCAAAGCGTTCCGATATCCGCCTGTACTGCCCATTGTATTTTATGATGGAACTGAACGCTGGACGGCTTCTCTTGATTTTAAGGATCGGACCGCTCTCTCCGATCTCCTTGGAATGCATATTCCAAGCTTTCAGTACATTGTTGTTCCTCTTTCCGAGTTCTCAAATCAGGAGCTCATTGACAAGCAGGACGAACTGTCTTTGATCATGCTGATTGATAAACTGCGCAGCTCTGCCGAATTTCATAAGCTGAAAGAAATTCCTGAAGAATATCTGGACAACATAAGCCAGAATTCTCCAGAATCACTCTTAAAGCTGATTTCCAAAATTATTGCGGCGTTTCTACATCGCCTGAATGTTCCGCAGGATGAAATTGGCGAGTTCACGGATCAGATTGAGCGGAGGGATTTTACGATGTTGTTTGAAAATTTTGAAGCATATGACGTACAGGCTGAACGAAAGAAAGCACGTGAGCTCGGAATGGCGGAAGGCCTTGCTGAAGGACGGGCTACTGGATTAGCCGAAGGACGGGCTGAAGGACGTGCTGAAGGACATGCTGAAGGACATGCTGAGGGACGTGCTACTGGATTGGCCGAAGGGCGGGCGGCTGGATTACTGGCCGGAAGATCGGAGTCCATTTTAGATGTGCTGGAAGATCTGGGCCCGGTCTCTTCTGAGATTAGGGAACAGATTCTATCTGAAAAGAATCTGGATACCCTGAAAATCTGGAATAAAGGTGCAGCCAAGGTGGAATCGGTGGATGAATTTGTCGAGAAATTTTTGAAGGGAAGATAGACATCGGGATCAGACGATGATAGTTCCCATTTTTAATATGAATAATGGAGGGGCAGCACCATGTTAGAAGAGGCGAAAATCACGAATACAAATTTGACGGTAAATCCTGTTTTACTGCAAAAAATACACTCGAATTATTGAGCTTTTTTGGAAAAAGAAAAAGTTTCTTTGGATGATGCACTATGCTTTTTTAGCGCTCAAAGATTTACCGCTTAATTTTACCAAACGGCTATAGGTCATGTCTATTTTTATGAAATTGATTTTGCGAAATTAATTATACGTTATCGAGCAGATTCGGTGGATGAATTTGTTGAGAGGTTTTTGAAGTGAAGATAGGTGGTATAAAACAAAAACTCCCGTAACACTTCTTTGAGTTCACAGACAGTGTGAATCGTGGAAGTGTTACGGGAGTTTGGAGCAATAAATGTTTCTTTGAAACTGAGAGTTTTGAATATACCTTATGATTTGTTCTTTTTTAGAAAACCTAATATATTTTTTCTGTATTTATAAATTTCTTTCAGTAATAAACATACATATAATAGTATAATTAAATACCTAATAAAAATATTATGATACAAAAGACTGATTAGTAATGCAAAAATGCAACTAAGAATCAAAACTCCGGTAATTTGTTTTATGTTGTACACAAAATCCATTTTCATTTTTTTTACTAAAAAATAGTGGAGTACAAACAAAACCATATAACCGATTAGCGTGGTATAAGATGCAATGATGTAACCTTGTTTTGGATTGGAAGGAAGAAAAATTAAATTTAATACAATATTTACCACTGTTGCAATCATTGTTGCACAAGCCACACCTAAAGTCTTTTTCTCATAAAACTCAATATTAACATACATTGTATAAACAAACTGAAACATGCAACCAGATATCAGTGGTGGAAGACAATAAATAGCCATTTCATATTGCCCTCCTCCAAGAATAAAAATAATTTCAGGTACAAATAGAAGGATCAAGATAATCAATAGAAAAAATATAAGGATATACATCTGAGATGTTTTTCTGATTTCTTTATATTTTTCATAATGTAAATTTTCCATTAGCCAAGGAGACCATGCTTTATTCATCGAATCAAATAATAAAGCAACAATTTGATAGCAATTATATGCTATACTATAAATTGCGGTATATTCACTGCCACAAATTTTAGTAATTAAAATTTTGTCTGAAGATCCTAGTAAATACATTGATAATACATGTGGAACTAACGGAATACAGATAACGCAGGCATATTTCCAATATTTTAGTTTTATACGTTTTCCCTTAAAAATCAAATATATATATATAATGGCACCAACAAGTATATAAGGTAGATAATAGCCAATCATCCTACCGGCATATTTGTTTTGCATCACTAATACAAGAAAAAGCGATAAAATCGTTGATGACACAATAGTAATACCCGTCAATGCTACAAAAGATTTATATTTATAAAATGCCCTTTGCTTAGTAATAAGCATTTGATAAGCTGGAGCAAAAAACAAATAAGCGAACATAATATGTATATATTTCATATCGGTTTCAAAAAAATTCGTAAAGAATCCAGGAAAAATATTTACTATAAAATATATCGCTAATGTTGCTATTGATGTCAAAGAAAGGATAGACCAAATATAACTATCCATATCGTCCTCATGTTCTAACTTAGAACGTATAATAGATGTCTGCAAATCAAAAGCAGTCACAACTGTTAATATTGTAACCCATGAAGAAATATTACTAAAAGATCCGAGTTCTCCTTTTGTCAAAAGTCGTGCAAATATGGGTGTAGTAATAAATGCCATTCCACGAAACAAAAAATTGCAGATTGTATACCATATTCCTGCTTTTACAACTAAATCGCTGTCAGGAACACTTTTACTTTTTATGCTACTCAATTTATTTTTTACCTTCTTTCTCCAGAAAGTTGCTATTATCTTTTCTTTGATATTTTAAAATATTTATTGGCTATTGCGAGTGCGGCCCAGAATTCCATAACATACCAGAATGACATTGAAATTACTAGCTGACATGATATTGAAAAAAAGATAATAAATAATTCTCTCCATCTTCTATCTTTGCAAAAAAATATCATTCTGATGGAAATGCACATCAAAAACAAAATAATGCCAACACCTATAATTCCAAAACTTACAATTAATTCTAAAAATATATTATGACTATATGCTACATAATGTATTGGATATACAAATGGGCGATCTCCAAAAACTCCATAACCAAATAAACCACCTTCTTTGATTGCATTTATAACAGCGGTCCAAATAGTATTCCTACCTGAATCATTGGTAAAATCTCCCTGCACCAGCAAATCAAGGCTTCTGGATTCTATGCCCATAGACTGCAATATATGTACTGCATAGGATAATAATGCTTGACCCCATACGCAAATTGCCAATACTAGTATCAGCACCCCCAACATCTTAATTATTTTATAAGAAGCTCTTTTACTCTCTACAATGGCACTAATTACCATTAATCCTATAAAAATAATAATCATAAGTAATGCTCCTCTAGAAGCATATAAAAAAATAATGCCCATACCTATAAAACTTAAAACTAGGTATATTATATTTTTTTTCTTTGAAAAAATATATAGAAAAATAATTGTTGGAAGAAGAATAGAATATCCAAGACTTAAGCTGTATTCACGTACTACTTGTCGTCCAAGATAGTCAACATCTATCCAATATCCTCTTAGCAAAGCCGGTAATAATTGAACAATTATTAAATATATAAAATCTATAATTGCAAATTTTCTTATCACTTTGATAATTTCATCCGGATTATCCAAAAGGCTAAAAAATAAATATGCATATATTGCACAATCTGGTCTTAGTACTCGTTCAATACCATATCCGCTTCTCAAAAAAAAGTACTCACTTTCAGGATGCAAAATAGCGGTAAAACCAAAGGCCAAAAATATAATTAGGTATAAAGCAATACTTGCCAAATACTGCTCTACTTTCAAACTTTTTATATGAATGAAAAATAGCACCAAAGGAATTGAAGCAACGATAATTAAAATTATATTTCGCAAAGTCCCACTGCTAAATCCTAAATTGCTTAATAAAAAGCGTGCAATTGTCATAAAAATTACATCTAGTAGCCAAAAGAAAAGTAATCTCTCTTGGAAATCAGATTTCTTTATAATTATTTTCATTTTTTTATTTTTCATAATTTTAACACGGTCCTATGTCATTCCTTACTTTTAATGATCGCATTTAAATCTTGCAAGAAGCAATCTATGTCTTCTTTCTTTGTGGCCCAGCTCGTAACAAGTCTAATTTCTGTATGCTCTTCATCAATTATGTCAATAATCTCCCAAGCATATTTCTTTTCTAATTTCTTTAGTATATCGTTCGAAAAAGTCGGAAACAATTGATTAGATGGACTGTCAATTCGAAAGGAAATATCATATTTTTTCAAACCTTCCTTCATATATTGAGCCATTTGATTTGCATATTTCCCATTTCTTTCATACAAATTATTTTGCATTAGAATTTCAAATTGCAAACCTAATAACCACCCTTTAGCAAGCATTCCCCCTCGTTGTTTTGCAATATAACGAAATTCTTGCTTTAAATTATTATTTATAATTACCATTGCCTCGCCAAACAGTGCGCCATTTTTTGTCCCACCTATATAAAATGCATCGCATACTTTTGCAAGATCCTCAAAGGTTACATCAGAGCAGTCCAAAGCACTAGCTAATCTCGCCCCATCACAATAAAGGAGTAAATTGTATTTATCACATATTCTTCTTAAATTATATAGTTCCTCTTTTGAATATACAGTTCCAATTTCTGTACTTTGACTGATATATACCATTCTAGGTTTTACTGTTAATATCCCAGCATGATCCCAATGCTGTGGCCCACATACTTTCTCTATATCACTTAGAGTAATTTTACCTTCTTTACCTTCTACTTCTATGCATTTATGACCTGTACTTTCAATTGCCCCAGTCTCATGTACACAGATATGGCCCGTCTTTACTGCTATTACTGCCTCATGCGGTCTTAGAAATGCAGCAATCGCAATTAAATTTGTTTGTGTTCCTCCCATCAAAATTTGTATTTCTGCTTCCTTGTTTTTTATTTTATTTCTAATGAATTCTGCCGCATGCTCAGAATGATAATCATTTGAATATGCCATATTACCTTCTAAATTCGTTGCAATTAATGCATGAATATTCTGCGGTGGCAGAGCCACCCAATCTCATGAAATAGAGCCACCGGATCCGTTAGCGAGAGCCAGTCGTCC
>NZ_SPHM01000054.1:0-20271 GCF_005844125.1 Pseudoflavonifractor sp. BSD2780061688st1 E11 | reverse complement strand
GGACGACTGGCTCTCGCTAACGGATCCGGTGGCTCTATTTCATGAGATTGGGTGGCTCTGCCACCGCAGAATATTCAAAAGTCATAGTCTTCAAAGATTGAAGCCGGAATGAACCATTTTTTGTTTTCCTTAATGTAATTCTGGATATCATTTTCTTTTTTAGCAGAATCGAGTACTTTTAACAACTGTTCTGCTTCATAATCTAGATCTATGTCACGATACCAGCCATATTGAAATTCATAAAAATTCTTTGGCACTGTGTAATCCATTTTATTTCTCCATCCATACATATTTATGACATATTATGTTGCCTTGCTACTTTATCATAGTTTGAGGTATTCTGGTATATAAAAATCGCAGGGCTGTTACAAACCCACTGTAGTTCGGAGAATTTATGCTAATAATAGAAAATTATCAGAACATACAT
Source organism: Pseudoflavonifractor sp. BSD2780061688st1 E11 (assembly GCF_005844125.1). Classification (NCBI taxonomy): domain Bacteria; kingdom Bacillati; phylum Bacillota; class Clostridia; order Eubacteriales; family Oscillospiraceae; genus Pseudoflavonifractor; species Pseudoflavonifractor sp. BSD2780061688st1 E11. The sequence goes on along the minus strand of NZ_SPHM01000054.1, from coordinate 19,844 downwards.
ATGTAAATTATAATCCTTCATAATATTGTTGAATAAGTTTTGCCATTAATTTTCTACGTTCCTGTAGAAATTCATCATAATTTTCTACTGTCATTTCAAAAATATTATTAGGAATACAGTTTTCCTCCAGATTTTCGTTCAACATTTCTTTTGTTGAGAGGTTACCAAAAACGATATTTTTTGTTTCACATTGTTCTTTCACTTTTGTGAAATAGATGGCCGGAGCATCATCGCTAATAGCTTTATTTACTTGTGTGTCCAAATAAATATAGTTTGCAATCTGATTATATTTCGTCTTTGATGTTACACCATTCTTCTTCAAATATGACTTTGGAAAAATATGATGTACATCCCCTGAAATAGTTATTAAATCTGATATTTTCGTACCATTCATCATTAAGGAATTACAATTCTGATTTATTTGTGCTGCCAAAAATATGTTAAATGCAGGGCTATTGATTGATGAAGTTTCCATATCTTGTGGCAATGTAATCGCCCAGAAAGTTTCGGATAATGCAGATTCCTCAACTTCTGAAAAAAACTTCAAAAATCCTTTTTCACTGATATTTCTCATATCTCTATCCATCTGTGTTTCCGGTGAACCAATATATCTGGAAGTCAACGTTGTAAGTACAAACCATTTCTGTACATATCGTTTAATCTGTGCATTCGGAATTTCCGGATCATTCAATAGCATAAGATATAGTGTATATGCAAAATCCAATGTCATTCTTGAATTAAGCAGCTTACTGGATACAAATCCCGCCCCCTTGATTGCCATAATAAATTGAGAAAAGTTATATTTATTAATAAAGTTCATAATTCCTTTATCTAATTTCTTATACGAATCTTCTATAATATCATCACGAAACTCTTTCGTAATAAAGTCTCTACCAGACAACAAACTTACCAAATCAGCCAACTTCCCACGTCTGAATTGATGCATAAATGATACTCTTAACATATCTCCATAATCTGGGTCATAAATATCATCATGATCATTTGCCAGCCACTTGATTTTATCCGCATATTTAGAATCCTGAAACTCCTTATCATTCAATAAATGAGAATAAAAATCCGGTTTTACTGACAAATGGCAGAAATAGTCTACTGTTTTTCTCATCATACTACCATTATGCACTGAATCCGCTGCCATCTTAGACATAACAAAGTCAGACTGACTCAACGGTGTGCCTTTTGAGTTAATACGAATAAAAATCTCAGTTACTTCATCAATATCCAATGTTGCATCCAATTCTATTACACCTATTTGACGATTAGCAATACTTTTTAGTTCTGTAATTGCTTTATTTACCACATTGGGCTTAACACCTTCATTAACTTCACAATAAGCAATCGAAAATTCAAACGGATCAAATTCCGGCTCAAAAACAGCAGAAATATCTGGAATCCATTTTTTATCTTTCAAATGCGAAGCATCCTGCACAGCAAATCTTTTTGTTTCATCCTCTGTCAAAGGATTGAATGCTATTTTAATACGTTCTTTATTAAAATCATCATCTAAAACTTCTTTTCCTGATATAGCAGCCATTAAAGCCGTTACACGTTGCTGACCATCAATTAACACCTTTTTTCCATTGGCTTTTCCGCCATCTTTAGTCTTTATATCTGGATTCTTCCAAGTAATAATATACCCTGTAGGATATCCATTATATAAAGAATCAATCAAATCCCTAACCTGACTTCGTTTCCATACAAATGGACGCTGAATTTCAGGTATAACAAAATCTTCTGCGTCAATCAGCCCTAAAATCGCATGAACTGAATATTGCATTAACGTAAATTTCTCACCAGTCATTGCTACACCTCTTATATATCATTAGTATTCTTTAATTCAAAATGCAAATTTTGCCCTTTTGATTCCACTTTGTCATTTGAACCATTTTCAAAGCGTCAAATTGACACTTTGGAACCAACTTTTGATACTTTGAAAGTTATTTTACTTAATATAGAATTCTGAAATAGTCCAAATACGCCTTATATCGATCCTGTGCGGTCAGGCAGGTATCTGTCAAATAGCCTTTTTCATTGTCCCACTCTTTCAATCCGCGATAATAGAACAATTTCAAAGTATCCTCAATGATGAACGGCACAATATTATATTTCAGGCATTCCTTAAACATAATCAGTCTACCCACTCGCCCATTGCCATCCTGAAACGGATGGATTCGCTCAAACTTTACATGGAAGTCCAAAATATCTTCGAATGTCTTTCCTTCCTTGGCATTATACTCCATTAATAAAGCTTTCATCTTATCGGCAACTTCTTCCGGAAGGGCAGTAACCATGCCGCCCACCTCATTTGGCAGTTTCTTGTAATCACCCACTGCAAACCATTCTTTTCTGGAATCGCTGGTTCCATTTTTCAAAGTCAGATGAAGTTCCTTAATAAACTTCTCAGTCAAAGCAGATTTTGCATGGTCGATGATCATATCGATACAACGAAAATGATTTGCTGTTTCAATCACATCGTCTACATTAAGAACTTCATTTTCCACACCGATGGTATTAGTTTCAAAAATATATCTGGTCTGATCGTGGGTCAGACGGCTTCCCTCCATATGGTTCGAGTTATATGTTAAATCAATCTGTGTCTTATGGTAAATACCACCAGAATATTTATTTACTTTTTGTTCCCTCAAGATATCCAGCAAAGTAGTCGGATGTTCTTTCTTTTTATTGGAACGCTCTGGTTTTTCGGCGTTCTCCGGAATATTCCAGGTCTTTCCGGTAAGAAAAGCCCCCTGCACACGTCCATGAGCACAGTAATTTCTCACACTACGCTCCGATATATTCCATTTTTTTGCAATTTCAGCAACAGAAAGGTATCGCATCTGCTTTCCTCCATTATAAATCGAATTAAATACTACACCAATGTATAATATAGTATATCACATTATCGGCAATAAATCCAACATTCTCCTGGTTTATCGGCATGTTTTTGCCGTTTTCGGAAATATCAATTCCTGGAACAGACTTGTTGACCTGACGGAACCGATCTACCAACGGATTGATACCGCAAAGCCCCAGCAATATCATAACTATATATATCATTCTAAGAATTATTATCTTCATTTTTCTTCTCTACTTGATAATCATAAATGAAGAATGAAAAACGCTGGAATATGTCCACTATCCGCAACTTAGATATATCTGAATTTTCAATCGTGGAAAAACCAGAAACACACTATCTTGTAACTGTACCTATATCGCATGACACACCTTTTGAACAAGAGATAGAATTGGCGGTAACAGAAACAAAGAAATACCAGTTGAGGCGTTTGCATGACGCTTCTTATGGCGCCATACTACCGGTAGAAAAACTGTATTGCGGCAATCTTAACGGCTATTCGGCCCTTTATATTGAGTTACCGTTTCCTACACACCGAAAGGGGCTTCATGTTCAACCAAAAGGAAAATATCTAAGGGCTTTTTGCAAAGGAGATTGGAACAATTTACCCGGACGTTATACGGAAATTCTCGCCTATGCAAAGGAAAACAATCTGCAATTTTGCGGTTCTGCATATGAAAAAGGTATCAACGAGCTTGTCATTGATACCTAAGACGATTATATCACTCAAATTGAGATACCCATTAAAACGGAATAGTGCGGGCTACTGTCTTTCCAGCAATGTTTCCCGAGCATACGACAGGCAAAATTAAAGTCCTTGCTCTCAAGATATTGAACGGCCTCTTCTGCTGTTTTGACAAAATGGGCGCCTTCTTCTGCTTCTTTGAAGCTCAGCACAACAACCTCCAGGTTTTCAAATACATCTTTCATAAAAAGAACCTTTGGAAAGCATGGCATCCATGGCAGTAACCCTTATTTGTTCCGGTGTGTCCGGAATGCTCGACTCCCCTCGTTGATATTGACAACCCTCCCCTTCAATGCTAATATTTTTCTGGTAAAAATGCCTCTAAAAAGGGGCGTGGTTCTCCGCGCCGGAAAGGATCAATTGTCATGAATACTCTAAAGAAAATATATTGCAGGACGTTTCAGACCGGATTAAAGATTGCCCTTCCGTTCCTGCCTTACCGGACACCAAAGGTCGTTGGAAGCGTGACTGTCCTGCCGGAAGTGATCCGCAGAAAAAACTGCAGTAAAGTCCTGATCATCACAGATGCAGGCATACGGAAGCTCGGCCTGACTGTGCGCCTGGAAAAGGCGCTGGATCGTGACGGGATTCCTTACTGTATCTACGATAAGACCGTAGCCAATCCTACTACTGTGAATGTGTCCGAGGCCATCGATCTTTATAAAACAGAAGGCTGTGACTGTATTATCGGGTTCGGCGGTGGTTCCAGTATGGACTGCGCCAAGGCAGTCGGAGCCTGCATCGTCAAACCAAAGCAGACGCTTGCAAAAATGAAGGGAATTCTGAAAGTCCACAAAAAGCTGCCGCTTCTGATGGCTGTTCCGACTACTGCCGGTACCGGAAGTGAGACGACGCTGGCTGCAGTGATCACGGATGCCCAGACGCGCCACAAATATGCGATCAACGATTTCCCGCTGATCCCGCGGTATGCGGTTCTGGATCCGAAAGTCACGTTAAGTCTGCCTCCATTTATCACCGCAACTACCGGTATGGATGCTCTGACCCACGCTGTGGAAGCATACATCGGCAATTCCACTACTTACGGAACACGCAAAGACGCTCTTATGGCTGTCAAACTGATTTTTGAAAACATTGATACGGTATATGAAGATGGAAGCAACGTGGAAGCGCGGCGTAATATGTTGCGGGCTTCTTTCTATGCCGGATGTGCATTTACAAAATCCTATGTAGGATATGTCCACGCCATTGCCCACTCTCTTGGCGGGGAATACAATGTACCACATGGTCTTGCAAATGCAGTCATTCTTCCAATGGTATTAAAGGCCTATGGTGAAACGATTCATAAGAAACTTTCACGTCTGGCTGTTGCCGCCGGTCTGGCTGACAAGGACACGCCTTATGACGAAGCAGCTGAGCGCTTTATTTCGGCCATTCAAGATATGAAAAAGAGATTTGGCATCGGTGATTATATTCCGGAAATCCGGGAAACCGATGTTCCGAAGCTCGCGCATTATGCCGACAAGGAGGCCAATCCCCTCTATCCGGTTCCGGTACTGATGAATGCGGCAGAGCTTGAAACTTTTTACTATATGCTGATGCCTGAGCCGGCAGATCCGGCAGAAGATTTTGAAGAAACCAACGAACCTGTTGATGAGGAAGGAGTGACAAAACATGACGGAACAGGAAATTAAAGACCTTGTTACCAGACAGAGGAAATACTTTCAAACCGGAGCGACACTTCCGGTCAGTGCGCGGACTGCTGCACTTCGCAAACTATATGCTGCCATCTCTTCCAATGAAAAAGAAATTCATAACGCACTGAAAAAAGATCTTGGAAAAAGCGCGTTTGAAAGCTACATGTGTGAAACCGGACTCGTTCTGGAGGAAATCAGCTACATGCTGAAACATGTACAACGGTTTGCAGGCGAAAAGAGAGTTCGTACTCCGCTGGCTCAGTTTCATTCCAGAAGTTATCAGAAACCGTCACCTTACGGTGTTGTACTCATTATGAGCCCATGGAATTATCCGTTTATGCTGACGCTGTCCCCGCTGGTGGATGCCCTTGCTGCAGGAAATACCGCTGTCGTAAAACCAAGCGCCTATTCTCCGTACACAAGCGAAGCGCTTCAAACCATCCTGTCGCAGTGTTTTGATCCTCAGTATGTGTCTGTTGTAACCGGAGGCCGGGCTGAGAATACCTGTCTTTTGAAGGAACATTTTGACTATATTTTCTTTACCGGAAGCCAGGCTGTTGGAAAAGAAGTCATGCGAAACGCGGCAGAACATCTGACGCCTGTCACCTTAGAGCTGGGCGGAAAGAGCCCTTGTATTGTAGATCAGACTGCCGATATCAAACTGGCAGCAAGACGAATCGTATTCGGAAAATATCTGAACTGCGGACAGACCTGTGTTGCACCGGACTATATTTACTGCCACCGTGCTGTTAAGGACAGGCTGATCAAAGAAGTGCAAAAGCAGATTCAAAAGCAGTACGGAAAACAGCCGCTTCGGAATCCAAATTACGGTAAAATCATCAACGAAAAACATTTTGACCGGATTCTTGGGCTGATTGACGAGAAAAAGGTTGTGCATGGTGGAAACTCCGACCGGAAAACACTCCGCATCGAGCCTACGGTTCTGGATCATGTGACCTTTCAGGATGCAGTCATGCAGGAGGAAATCTTCGGACCTCTCATGCCGGTTCTGACATTTGACAACCTGGATGACGTGATCCGTAAAATCAATTCCATGCCTCATCCGCTGGCGCTTTACTTCTTTACTTCCGACAAAGCGGCGGCAAAAAAAGTGACTTCCCGCTGCGGATTCGGCGGAGGCTGCATCAATGATACGATCATCCATCTTGCCACTACCGAAATGGGATTTGGAGGATTTGGTGAAAGCGGCATGGGCGCTTACCATGGAAAGATCGGCTTTGATACCTTCTCCCACTATAAGAGTATCGTAGATAAGAAAACCTGGATTGACCTGCCGATGCGTTATCAGCCATACCAGAAGCTGCATGAAAAAATGGTACGCTTCTTCCTGAAATAGCCTTTTCGGAAACAAGATTTAAAATCATAACACTTTTTCTATATTCAAAAACCTGCCGCACGCTATGTTGTGCGACAGGTTTTTTCATCATCCGAACACTCTTCGATATGCTTATTTTACCTCAACCAGCTCGATCCGGAAATTCAGTTCTTTTCCTGCCATCTCATGGTTGGCGTCAAATGTGATGGATGTCTCATCTTTCTCAACGACAGTCACCGGGATTGGCTGGCCGTACTGACCGCTGAGGTAAACTTTCTCACCCGGCTCCAGATCTTCTGATCCCGGCAGCTGTGCCATTTCAATCATGAAAATGGCATTTGGATCCGGCATGCCGTATGCTTCTTCCGGCATCAGATGAATATCTACAATCTCTCCCACTTCCATATTAGCAACAGCAGCATCAAATCCACGGATCATCTGTCCTGCACCGCAGATAAATTCCAGCGGTTCTCCACGGTCATAAGAAGAATCAAACTGGGTACCATCGTTGAAAGTTCCTCTATAATGTGTTTTACAGATTTTACCTGCATTGCGTCCGGTAATCGGAGGCTGGTGGGATCCGCATCCGGCACAGCTTCCGCAGCTGCCGCCGCAGGAATGTTCTTCGTCATGCTGACCGCAGTCATGTTCTTCTCCGTGATGTCCGCAGCTGTGTTCCTCGTCATGGTGGTGGTCACAGGTTGCACCGGAGGAAGTCAGTTCTCCCTTCAGATATGCTTCTACTGCCTGATCCACATCGCCTTCCGCTCCGGAACATAATTCGATACCTGCTTCTTCCAGGGCTGCCTGCGCTCCGCCGCCGATTCCGCCGCAGATCAGTACATTGACACCCTGTTCTGCCAGCAGGCCTGCCAGTGCGCCATGTCCTGTTCCATTAGAACCGATCACTTCACTGGAAACCACGTTCTGACCTTCTACTTCGTAAATTTTGAAATTCTCTGTTTTTCCAAAATGCTGAAAAATGTTTCCGTTATCATAGGTTACTGCTATTTTCATGTTTTCTTTTCTCCTCATTTATTTCTATTTGTAAATCTGGCTATTCTATTATAAAACATCATCCGCTGATTTCCAAGTCTTTATGCCAGAATCTGCTCCGGATGAAAATTCAGGTAATCTCCCGACACAAGGAAATAACGGACTCCCCGGTAAGTCCCCCGGATGCTGTCTCCAAATCTCTGTTCTCCATGGCAGTGGGAATACACGACCACTTCCACCCCGTACTCTTCCGCAATCCGGGTAAATGGCGAGGTCTTCTCCAAAACATTGGTCGGCGGATAATGCAGAAACATCACAAACTTCCGGTATCCGGCCTCTTCCGCCTGGCGGAAAGACTCCCGAAGCCGCTCCATTTCTCTTGCAACGAGCTTTTTCGCCTGCTCTTCGCGTTCCTCATCCCATCCAAGGATTCTCCCCTGAAAATCCAGATAGAATGGTCCTTCAAACGTATATCCCTTCGTCCCTACCAGCGCATAGTCCTGATAGGCGGCAAAATTATTCTGCAAAAAGAAGAGCCGTCCATCATATTCCTCATTCAGCCGTCTGGTCTTCTTCGCATCCCAGAACATATCGTGATTGCCCCGAAGCAGAATCTTCCGCCCCGGCAGCCGTTCGATGAAATCAAGATCCTCCCGGCATTCTGAAAGCTTCCTGCCCCAGGAATGATCGCCGGTCAGCACAAGGGTATCCTCCGGCCTCACGATGCGATTCACGTACTTTTCTATTTTACGTTCATGGTGTTTCCACACTTTTCCAAATGCGTCCATCGGCTTGTCTGCCTGAAAGCTTAAATGCAGATCCCCTAATGCATACAATGCCATCCGGAATCACCTCCCCCTGCCCAAATAAATGCTAGAAATCGTACCGGCGGATTTCGCAGTTTTTCACTCCAAATGTCGCGTATTCTTCGTTCGTCATGTCGGTAAAATACGACTGTACAACTCTGGCGATTCCGTTGTGCGCAACCAGAATGTACGTCTTTTCGTCTGACTCTGCCTTGATGTTATCCAGCAGATTATAGATTCTCTGGGCCAGCTGGAGCGTCGATTCTCCGTTTCCATGGTGGCTGGCAAACTGTTCTTTTTCCTTCTGGAAATCAGCGGCATTTCTTGGAGATGTACCCTCCCATTTGCCGAAATGCTGCTCGATCAGCCGCGGTTCTGCCTTTGCCGGAATCCCCATGATTTCAGAAATATGCCGTGCTGTCTCTGCTGCCCGGACAAGCGGAGAATACAGAATTTCATCCGCCTGGATGCCTTCTTCCAGAAATTTCCTGCCTGTCTCCACAGCCTGCTGATGACCGTACTCGGTCAGTTCACTATCTGTCCTTCCACAGATCTTACCTTCTACGTTCCAAACGGTCTGCCCGTGTCTTACAAAATAAAAATGTCCCATATCTGTTTCTCTCCTGTTTTATTTTCCATCTGAAAGGAACCGTTCCACTGCCCGGTTGAATGTCTCTGGATTTTTTGCTGCAATAAAGTGATCCCCTTTCAGGCAGACGAATTTCGCCCCCGGGATACTCTTTGCAATCAGCAGGGAATGCCGATGCCGGATCATGTCATTCTTTCCTACGAGAACCAGTGTCTTAGAAGAAATTCTGCTCAGATCTTCCGGACGGATATACGGATCCTTCACCATAAGTCCCAGTAGCTCCTTTTGCTTTTTCGCCTTTTGGGAAACCGGCGCAAGGAGCGATGCCGCGCCATATCCCGCCCAGATCGGCAGTACAATCAATGTCTTCATTCCGGAAGGATAAAGATTTGCGCCGTTCAAAATGAGTTTTCTCACTTTCTGTGGATATTGAAGTGCAAACACCAGTGCCGTATTTCCTCCATCACTGAACCCGAGAATGTCTGCCCGCTCAATTCCCTTTTCTTCCATGAAGTCATGCAGATCCTCCGCAAACTGCCGAATGGTAAACGGGGCATTTCCTCGCGGACTTTGCCCGTGTCCTCTCGTATCGATTGCGATTACTTTTCGTGTTTTGGCAAAATGCCTGATCTGACGGGCAAAGTAGCGGCTTTCTTCCCCGTTTCCGTGCAGTAAAATCAGCGGTTCTCCTGTTCCTCTTTCGATGGAATAGAGCCGGATGTCACTCATCTTGTCCCTCCCGCTTTTATAAGCTGCCAAACAGTTCTTTTGCTTTTTCCATTCTTTCCACGACCGGAACATCGAACGGACATCGTGTCTCGCAGCCTTTGCATGCAATGCAGTCTTTTGCATTGGCTGAAAGTCCTTCATAATGCGCCTTGACTGTTGCCGGCACTTCTTCCTGCATGGCAGCCAGATCATAGAGTTTGTTCACCATGGCAATATCGATCCCTGCCGGGCAAGGTGCACAGTGTCCACAATATGTGCATTGTCCACTGTAGGCATGTTGCGGCGCCCTGGCCAGCACGCTCGCATAATCCTTTTCCTCTTCTGTGGCGTTCTCATAAGCAACCGCCTCCTTGACATGTTCTGTCGTATCATATCCTGCCAGCACACTTGCCACACCCGGTCTTGTAAGGGCATAGTGAATACACTGAACCGGAGTCAGGGCCACTCCAAACGGAGAAGTCTTTTCGGAAAAAAGACGTCCTCCCGCATATCCTTTCATAACGGTGATTCCGACACCCCGCTGTTCACAGATCTGATACAGCTCCGCCCGTTCCGGATCGATGCCCTGAAGATGTTCCTCATAAGACTCCGCAAAGTATGTATTCAGATCTTCGCTTGCCGGAAGCAGATCAAACGCCGGATTGATACTGAACAAAATCATCTCGATTTCGCCGCTTAATGCCGCAAGCTTTGCCACTTTCGGATTGTGAGTACTCATTCCAATATGGTGAATGATTCCCTTTTCTTTCTGTTCCTTTACATAAGCCAGAAATTCTCCTTCCATGATCCGGTGAAATTCTGCCTCTTCATCCACAAAATGAATCATGCCAAGGTCAATATAATCTGTCTGAAGGCGTGTCAGCAGGTCCTGAAATGCTTCTTTTACCTTCGCAAGATCCCGGGTGCGGACATACTGTCCGTTCTGCCATGTTGATCCAAAATGCCCCTGAATGATCCATTTTTCTCTTTTCCCCTCCAGTGCTTTCCCGATATTGGAGCGTACATTCGGCTCCGACATCCAGCAGTCCAGAATGTTGATTCCATAGCTTTCGCAACAGTCAATAATCTCTTTTACTTCTGCTTCGTTGTGGCGCTCCAGCCACTCTGCTCCTAATCCAATTTCACTGACCTTTAATCCTGTATTTCCCAATTCACGATATCTCATTTCGTTTCCCTCCTGATGTTTCCGGCTTTTTAACCTATTCGTTTCCACTCCAGTAAATTCTTTTCTCAAACCCGCCTCGTTTTCTTCGTTTCTCATCTCGTACTTTAAGCAGATCTTCTCTGGAATATCCTCTGGCCTTACAGATGGCGGATAACACTTCCAGAATATCTGCCAGTTCTTCCAGAGACTTATCCGCCTGATACTCTGCCACCTCTTCCTGCAGCTTTCTATCCAGTTCATTCAGATACTCTTCCTGATCCAGAATACGGGTGACAGGCGTCTTCCCATCCGCCCGAATGATATCCGGTATATTGTCCCGAACCAGCTTTCCTTCTCTCATTGTGTCACGTCCTTTATAATTTGTCGTATTCACTGTTTCTTGCTTTTTCTGAGTAATTTCATCCAGATCCAGTCCACTTACTCCATTATATCATTCCCCTTTTATTTATAAAAGGCGGAAAGCCCAATCCTTTAACAGTTCCCGGTATACACATACTTCAGGTATTTCTCTGCAATCTGCTTCATCCTGTACACCTGCCTGACCTCTGTTGCTTTCCGATCGGTCATCTGATATCTTGGGAAAAATCTGGACACATGCAGTGGGATCTCCGGACTCAGTGAGGCAATCCATGCTGCCTCCTGTTCCATTTCTTCTTTTGAATCATTTTCACCCGGCACAATGAGTGTCGTCAGTTCCACATGGCAGTCCTTTGCCGCTCTTTCAATAAACGCTTTTACCGTATTCAGATTTCCACCAAGTTTTCTGTAATAATCTTCTGTAAATCCTTTCAAATCAATATTCACCGCATCTATATATGGTAAAATTTCTTCCAGGATTTCCAGTTCCACTGATCCATTGGTGACCACTACCGTTTTCATTCCATTTTGTTTTACCAGACAGGCTGTGTCCCGGACAAATTCGTATCCTACAAGCGGTTCATTGTAAGTAAATGCCACTCCGATATTTCCGGCATTTTGATACCCGGAAGCAAGCCGGGCCAGCTGAGCCGGTGTCACGTCCTGCCATCCAATCTCCGTCTGTCCGGCCATGGAAATCTCATGATTCTGGCAGAACGGGCAGAAAAGATTGCACCCAAAGCTTCCTACCGAAAGGATTTTGCTTCCCGGATAAAACCGGGCCAACGGTTTCTTTTCGATCGGATCCAGCATTGCGGATGTTACTTTTCCGTAATTCACACTGATAATCTTGCCATTTTCGTTCTTTCTTGCCCTGCATCTGCCGTACTGTCCTTCCAGAAGCGCGCAATAATGCATACAGACCGGGCATACTTTCCTGCCATCGGATGAATTTCCCATCTCATTACGTTTTTCTTCTCTGCTCAAAAATGTCTCACCACCTCAAAGCGTTCCAGTTTGATATCTTCTGCCTCTTCCGGGATACCTGCTTTTCTTTTCGCAATGGCAATCTGCTCGTCTACGGTATCAACTCCTTCCAGATTCGGAAGCAGAAGTCCCCGTTTGATTCCTTTGCTTACGATAACGCCGTAGCGTTTCACATCCAGCTGTTCCGGCGAAGCAATTTCTTCCGTCTCTCCCAGAACATCCACACTGTACACAAGCCGGTCCAGTTCTTCTGCTTCTACTGCGTCAAATCTCGGATCTTTCACCGCTGCGCTGATAGCATTCTCAACAATCTCCTCCGCAAGCGTTCCCCGTACCGGCGCAATTGTCCCGATGCACCCGCGCAGTCTTCCCTCTTCTTTGAGAGATACAAAGGCTCCAGCCCTCTTGTGATACAATTCTTCCGGCAGACCTTCCGGAATGGAAATCTTCCTGCCGGTCCTCACATATGTTTCGATTGTCTGCCGTGCAAGCTTTACATAAGGATCTTCCTTTTCGCTCCGCTCTTTTGCTTCTTTTTTCACATTTTCCTCATGCTGATGCAAAAAATCTCTTTGCGGATCCATACCTTCTACTTCAAAGGTGCAGATCCCATATCCTACTCCAAATGGGCCTTCATAGGAAAGTCTTTTCGCACGAACTTTTCTACGGTCCAGCGCTCCTGCCAGGATCAGGAAGGACCGCTGTCCGCACTCTGCCGCCTGTCCGCAGAAATCTTCTGTAAAATCAAAGAGTTTTCCAAACTCTGCACTTCCCATCACCTGCATGATCCGCTCATCATATTCCGGTCCTTCTTTCCGGAAGCCATACGGACCGTCTGCCTTTAATCTATGAGACAGATCCCCGCTTCCGATCACCACAATTTTTCTGCCACACAGTTCCGCCGCTTTCTGAATACATTGCCCAAGCATGTAGTGCATTGAAAACGGGAGTCCGGAAAGGCCAATCCGAACCACCTTGTATTCCCGGTCATAATGATTGAGAAACCAGAGCGGAATCATAGTGCCGTGATCCAGCCTTCTGTCCTGCTCACCCAATGTTCCTGCCGGAATCTCCCTTGCCTGCGCTTCCTGCGACAGTACTTTCACAAATTCGGTATCATACTGCACCGGAATCTTCACTTGAGAAGCCCCAAACCTACCAAAGCTTCCTTCCGCGCTTTTCCCCGGCGAAATATGAAAATAGTCTGCATACATTACCGTGTGCGGTGATAACACCACAACAGTATCCGGCTTCCACTCTGCAATCTTTTTTACCGCTTTGTGGTATGAAGCAATCGTATCCTGAATTCCCCGTTCCTGTCCGCGTCCAACCTCCGGTATGATCAAAGGCGGATGAGGTACCATCACTGCTCCTGTTACTGCCATCGTCTCTCCTCCTTCCTTTTATTTTCCATGGCTGTTCTGTTTTTTCCTGTTTCAGCAAGCATTTCCAACTCTTTTTCAAGTTCCGGCGGAATGCTTCGGGCACTTCGCACCGGACCGACTCCATAAAGTTTCATCCGTTCTCTATTCATTTCATCCGGCATAAATCGATGCTTCAATTTCAGTTCCATGGTCCGGCTCTTATCCTGATTCCCTCCCGGATCTTCAAATCCTCCTGTACCGGTTACTTCACACTGATACAAAACAGCAGAAACCGGTGCTGCCATATAAATATAGACCAGATCTCCGGTATGAATATTGCCACGCTGATGCCAGTCAATAGTGCTGCTTTCTGCAAAAGCTGCTTCCAAATCAAAGTATCCGGGATTAGCAGGGATAAGCCAGGCCCGTTTCCTTTCACAGTGCAGCTTTTCTTTTGTCTTTTTACTCGCTGTCAGAAGATAGCTTTGATCCAGCAGTGCAAGAATCTGCTCTTTTTCTACCGTTCCATCAAGAAGAATGGAAATCCAGTTTTTCTTATTCATATGATACCCCGGCAGAATTCCCTTGCCTGACACCAGAAATCCAGCCATATCCGGATCACACTTTACATTCAGTACTTCGATATATCCTGTCCCGTGTAGTCCCATGCTCTCCTTTCGGACTTCCAGCATCACCCCGTACCATTTTCTATTATCATTATGACGCAGCACAAAATCCGGAGTTTTCCATGGATAATCCGGGCTTGTGCCGTAAGTATGCAGGACATAGTCCAGGATTTCTTTTTTCAGACACGCTTTTTGCGATTCTGCCCTCTTCATCTTGATCACCTCTTTTTTATTTTAACACTATGCTTCAGAGGTTTCATCTGCTTTCCAAAAGAAAATGACACAGAGTCCCGTTCTCTCTGTGTCATCTTGTACTGCTGTTTTTGTATGATCATTCCGGTATCAGGAAAGAATGGTCCGAACCATCTTTTCATCAAATTGAACCGATTTCACATGATCAACTTCAATCTGATAAAGTGCGTTTGCCGCAAGGTGCTCTGCCGCCTGCTCCAGATCCCGGATACCGCTTGTCTCTTTGTGCAGGTCGATGACTGCATCCAGACCATCATCCGTCAGTGTGCATTCATTCTCCTGCATGCCGATTCTTTTCAGTACCTTTGGAAGTGCATACTGAGAGAAAATCACCTTTTTCTCCTCCGGTGTGTAATCCGGAAGCTCAATTACCGCAAACCGGGACATGAGCGGCGCGCTGATCTGATCTTTATCGTTGGCCGTCGCAATCGGATAAACTCCTACGGTCGGAATCATACATTCGATATAATTATCTGTAAATCCAAGGTTATCAAGCAGTGTCAAAAGCACATCTGCCGGATTGCCGTTTCCTTTTCCGGATGCCGCCTTGTCAAGCTCATTGATGATAAATACAAGGTTGGATTCCCCTGCCATGGAAAAAGCATCCATAATGATTCCCGGCTTTGCATTGGCATAAATCCGTGAGCTCCCGGTCAGCTGTTCCGGATCGTTGATGGAACTCATATCCAACGTAGTCCATGGGAGTTTCAAAATCCTTGCTACCGCATAGGCAATCTGAGACTTTCCGGTTCCCGCAGGTCCTACCAGAAGCAGGCCATAGGCCGGAAGGGTGTGAGTCCGGTTGATCTGGATAATCGTTTCAATAATCCGCTGCTTTACCTGCTCCATTCCATAAAGTTCCTCATCCAGAATTCTCCTTGCTTCTTCCGGATCAATTGCCTGGAAGTAATTCCCTTTCCACTGGATGTTCATCATAATAGAAAGAGCCCTCTGTGCATGCCGGCGCTCCTCCGCTGAAACCTCGTGAGAGCGGGCTACAGCAAGGTTTCTCCTTGCCCAGAGCCGGATATTATCCGGAAGCGTCCTACCGGCACAGGTGATAAAGTCCGTAATACTCTGGATACTGGTCAACTTCATGCTGTCTCCTGTCTCCTCCTCATCTTCATCCGGGATTTCTTCGGACGGTGCATCACTTGTAAGAAGACGTTCAATCATAAACTGCAGGAAGCCATCCTCCGCTGAAAGCTTGGATCCTCCGCCAAAGGCAATCTCACGGATCTTATACACAGCATATCCGTCCTCCCGGTCCGCCCCGGAAAGCCGGACATTAATATGATTTTCTCCCATCCATTTGAGAAGACTTACAAAACGGGCATCAATCTGTAAAATATCGGCGCTGACCGTTCCTTCTTCTCCTTTGAATTCAAAGGCAGTCCGGCGGACCGGATTCGTAAATACTCCGATCGAATGGTGCTGAAGCTTTCCCTTACTGTTGTCAAGTACAAGCATCGGGTGCTCCGCCGATGCTTCCTGTTCGCTGGAATAAAATACTGTATAAGTACATTCCGGTGTTTTTCCCTCTTCCGGCGTATTATTAAAATCAAAAACTGGCATGGTGCATACTCCTGTCTTTTGTCGAATTTTCTTTAGTTTAGCATAAAATAGGAGATGGTACAATCCATGTTTCTTTTTCCATATATGGAAAAGTAATGATTCAGGATTTCCTGTTTTCTATGATCTCTTTGATTTTCCTCGCCTCTTCTGTCAATGGATGAATTTTCCCAAGAATGCCGCGGTAGAACTCCCTGATATCCGGATCCTGCAAAACGGAATAAACCTGACTGTTTTTCTCTGCTGTCTGCAAAAGCACTTCTCTTTCCTCCGGGGTCCAGTCATCAATTTTTCTGAGTTTCCGGATAACCGAGTGGGTACTGGCAAAATTCGGGCTGTTTTCCAGCTCCATGAGCAATCCGGCCTTTTCCCGGTCTTCTTCGCTGCTTTTTCTATCTGCTTCAATCCTTTCCCTTTTACACTGGTAATGAAGTGCTTCCAGAGATTCGTTGGCTGCTGTCCGGTCGATAATGGATTTTACAAGACGATCCAGCTCTGAATTTTCTGTGTAATCCGCCGGAGCGAAATATCGAATCCTTCCGTCACGCATCATTTTATATACTTTGGCTTTATCCTCTGTCTGTGCGTCATACACACCGATCGAGTGCCCGCCGTATGTCGTAACCAGTTTCATGCATGGAATATCCGTATCACTATCTCCGATATAAACAATGTTTCTGAATGGTACACGGATTTCTTCCGGTGAAAAAGATTCATTCACTGCCGGATCGTTAATGTCCAGCACTCCTTTCTCAATTCGGAACAAAAACTGTGTTTTACTTGTATAATTGATCACCTGGGCAGGCCAGACCGCTACGTCATGATCATTAAAGTAAAAGGAACTTGCATATATTTTTTCAAATGCTCCTGACCTGGCAACGGAAGTGCCTTCAATCATTTCTTTAAGTCCGGAAGAAATAATATAGTGTTCCACAATCACACCCTGTTCTTTCCCGTACTTGCGGATGCGCTCAAACCATTGTTCTACACCCGGGAACAGCTTTACATTGGCACCGTATTCTGCCAGCTTCCTGCGGGTGAAAAGCACTTTCCCTTCCGCCTCCTGTTTCATCAGATACATATATGCGAGATTCTGATCCATCTCATTTTCCGCAGCAAGGATATTGGATTTTTTCCAGAATTCCGGAATATCATAACCAACCGATTGGATATATCCCTGCGCCTGCATATCATCCGGCGACAATGTCTTGTCAAAGTCATAACAGATCGCAACAACCGGCCTGTCTTCTTTTTGTTTTCTTACATATTCTTTTTCTGACAAAAGTCCTTTCCTCCTCCTTTCATCAATTCCACCAGATATCTCTGCGCTTTTTCAGTATAGAAAAAGATCTCATACGGATTCCCTTTTTCACTGATCCGTTCTTCCGGCTCAATTCCGGCCTTTCTTCCTTTTTCTGTCAATACTGTTCTGGCATATCCGTTATAAAACTGTTGTTTCAGACAGCCTTCTTCCAGAAGTCTTTCTGTAAGCCATTTATTTGTCAAACGTTTCATCTGTTTTTCATCTCTTAATTCATTCACCTGCGAAACAAATTCGCTTAATGTCATTCTTGGCGTATACTGAATGCCAAAAAGAATCTCTTTCGTCAGCCGAAAGTCTTCTTTTCGCCCTTTTCCCCGCCTTTCCGTCAATGGAATTTCATCTTTCGGACCTGAATTTTGATTTTCTGCTGTATCCCGCTGCCCTCCGGTTACGCTTTGAATTTTTTGTAAAATGGCTTCTCCGTACTGCTCTGCTTTCCGTTCACCCATGCCATTTACTTTCAGAAGTTCTTCTTTTGTAAACGGCATGCGTACGCACAGATCACGAAGCGTTTTATCCGAAGCCACCATATATGGAGGTATCGACCGTCTTCTTGCAAGTTCTGCGCGAAGTTCCCGCAGTGATTCAAACAACTCTTTCCCCTTTTCCGACAAATCCATCACGAGAACGGATTTTTTACTGTCCCGCTTTTTCTCTTCTTCTTTTTTATATGCGATGATAAAAGGAGTATTTTGCTCCATCAATTCTCCAGAAGTTCCCGTCAGATGGAGGATGGCATACTTATCCTCCGTCTGTCTCAGATATCCTCGCTCCACCATTGTACGGATAATTTCCTTGATCCTCGTCTGTCCAAGCTTACTCTGTTTTCCATAAGCAGGGTTTTCTTCCATTCTGTAATTACGTATTTTTGCCGTGTTTTCTCCCAGAAGAGTCCCGGCGATCATGTTCATTCCAAACCTCTGTCCGGATGTCCTGACACATAGGATGACATCGGCTGCCGCTTCGGAAGCATCCATTTCTTCAAACTCTTCCTGACAGTTGGAACAGTTCCGGCACTGCTCTTTTCCCTTTTCTCCAAAATAATGAAGAATATATGCCCTGAGACATTTCGTCGTTGTGCAGTACATCTCCATCTTTCGCAGGCGGTCCATGTCCTGTGCCTGAATCGTCCTCAGTTCCTCTTCCGTATATTCTCTGTCCTGTTCCTTACTCTCCAGAAGGAATCGGTTAATGACCGTATCCTGCGGCGAATAATACAAAATACATTCTGCCGGTTCGCCGTCACGTCCTGCTCTTCCGGCCTCCTGATAGTAATTTTCCATACTCTGGGGCATATTGAAGTGAAGGACAAACCGTACATTGGATTTGTCAATCCCCATCCCAAACGCATTGGTGGCAATCATTACCTTTGTCCGGTCATAAATGAAGTCCTCCTGACTGATTCTTCTTGCCTCCGTGCTCATTCCTGCATGATAACGCCCGACAGAAAATCCAGCGTTCTCCAGCTCCAGATATAATTCATCCACGCCCTTTCTGGTAGCACAGTAAATGATCCCGCTCTCTTCTATGTGATCTTCCAGATAACGGCGGATCCTCTCCTTTTTCTGCTTTGTTCTCTGTACTTCAAAGTACAGATTTTCTCTGTCGAATCCGGTTACCGTCTCATAAGGATGTTCCAGCTCCAAAGAAACGCGGATGTCAGTTCTGACCCGCTCGGTTGCAGTAGCTGTAAATGCCGAAACAACCGGGCGGACCGGAAGCATATGTACAAAAGACAGAATTCGAAGATAGCTTGGTCTGAAATCCTGACCCCACTGAGAGATACAGTGGGCTTCATCCACCGTAATCATGGAAATCTCCGCGTGACAGGCAAAATCCAAAAACCGGGGCGTCTCAAGACGCTCCGGCGCCACATAGATAATCTTATACTGTCCGGTCTTTGCAAGTTCCATCGCCTTTGCAATCTGGTTTTCCGTCAGTGCACTGTTAATATAGGCCGCATGTACACCAGCTTCATTCAACGCCTTCACCTGATCGATCATCAGGGAAATCAAAGGGGAAACGACAATTGTAATTCCAGGAAGCATCAGTGCAGGAAGCTGATAGCAAAGAGATTTCCCTGCTCCGGTGGGCATGACTGCAAATACATCTCTTCCAGAAAGGATCTGTCTGATGACCGTCTCCTGTTCTGGTCGAAATGTGTCATAACCAAAGTAGGTTTTGAGGGTGGTATACAGCTGTTGGTCAAGTTCATTTCTAAATTGTACTTCATCTATGGTTTTATTTTGGTTCATCAGCAATATTTAAGATCTATCCTTTCTTTCCATAAATTATTCTATAAAAAATATATACCTAATTTATATTATAGCATATTAAAAATCAAATAAAGAATTCTCTTTATCTTTTTAAAATACTTTCATAAAATATTGTCCCCGACTTTGCCACTTTCTCCATTCTAACAACTGAAAAATATATTGAAAATACAGCCTTTGGGTTGTATTTTTTTAC